>NZ_DAIUCK010000032.1:0-29964 GCF_036846205.1 Rhabdothermincola sp.
CCGCGGAGCCGTCCGGCTGGGCCGCCCCGGGTGAGCCGGTGCCCGAGGCATCCGAGAAATCCGAGGCATCCGAGGCACCCGAGGCGCCCGCTGCGCCGGCGTCACCCGGCGAGGGCCCGCAGCCCGGCGTGTCCGGCCCCCAGTGGGATGCCCAGCGCAACGCCTACGTGCAGTGGGATCCCGACGGCCAGCGCTGGCTGACCTACGACGACGCCGCCGGGGAGTGGAAGCCCCTGGCCTGACCCGTCCCGCCCGGAGGTTCAGGCCCGGTCGAGCAGCGTGATCGAGCGCAGGTGGCGTTCAAGATGATGCTCGAGCGCCCGGGTGGCGAGGTGGTGGATCTCGTACGTGGCCGCCGACGGTGCGGCGGCGAGCGCCGCGCCGAGCTGCCCGCCGAGCACCTGCTTGAGCAGCGCCACCGCTTCCGCTGACACGGCTCGGCCCCGCCGGCACCCCTGGCAGAGCAGCCCGCCCTCGCCCAGGTCGAACGCCACCAGCGGGCCCTCGGAACCGCAGTTCGCGCAGTGCTCCACCACCGGCCGGTACCCCTCGAGGGCCAACGCCTTCAGGAAGAACGCCGGCACCACCAGGGGGGGGTCCTGCGCGGCCAGCGACCGCAGCGCGCCGAGCAGCATCTGGTACAGCTGCGGGTTCGGCTCTCCCTCCTGGGCGAGCTGGTCGACCGCCTCCAGCATCGCCGAGGCCTTGGCGATGCGATCCAGATCGTCACGGATCGACCGGAAGTGGTCGATGGACTCCGCCTGGGTGACAATGTCGAGCTCCCGCCCCTGGTAGAGCTGCATCGCCACGTGGCTGGTGGGTTCCAGCCGGGCCCCGAACTTGCTCCTGGTCTTGCGGACCCCCTTGGCCACCGCGCGCACCTTGCCCCGACCCCGGGTCATGAGCACGACGATGCGGTCGGCCTCGCCCAGCTTGTAGGTGCGCAGCACCACCGCGGTGTCGCGGTAGAGGTTCACCTCCCCGCCTCGATGCCCCCGAAGCGGCGCTCCCGCCGCTGGTACTCACGCACCGCGTCGAAGAGGTGCTCGCGGCGGAAGTCCGGCCACAGCACGTCGGTGAACACCAGCTCGCTGTAGGCGATCTCCCACAGCAGATAGTTCGAGATGCGGTACTCCCCGGAGGTGCGGATCATGAGGTCCGGATCGGGCATCTCCGGGTCGTAGAGGTGGCGGCGGATCGTGCGCTCGTCGACCTTCTCGGGGGCAACACCCTCGGCCACGATCGCCCGCACCGCATCGACGATCTCCGCCCGACCGCCGTAGTTGAACGCGATCGTGAACGTCATGGTGCGGTTGTGCCGGGTGAGTTCGATGGCTTCGTCCATGCGCCGGATCAGCCGGCGGGGCACCCGCCAGTCACGCCGACCCACGAACCGCATGCGCACCCCGCGCTCGTGCATCTCGTCCCGGCGACGCACGAGGAGCGACTCGTTGAACTTCATGAGGTAGCGCACCTCGTCGGCGGGACGCTTCCAGTTCTCGGTGGAGAAGGCATAGACGGTGAGCCAGCCGATGCCCAGCTCCAGCGCGCCCTCGACCGTGTCGAACAGGGCCTCCTCGCCAGCAGCGTGCCCTTCGGTGCGCTTGAGGCCCCGACGCTGCGCCCACCGGCCGTTCCCGTCCATCACGATGGCGACGTGCGCCGGAACGGCGCGTGCGTCGATACCGGGAACGTCCACGCGGGCACGATACCCCCCGCCCTCCACCGGTCCCGGCATGCCGCGCCGGGTCACCGCGCGAGGATCAGGAGGTGCCGCGGACCATCGACGACGTGCTGCACCGCGTCACCGCCGCGCTGCCCGGGAGCGAGCGCCGCCCGGGCCAGCTGGGGATGGCTCGGGCGGTCGCGGGCGCGCTCGACGCCGAGCGGCACCTGATCGTGCAAGCCGGCACCGGCACCGGCAAGTCGCTCGCCTACCTGGTCCCGGCCATCGAGAGCGGTCGGCGGGTGGTGATCGCCACGGCCACGAAGGCGCTGCAGGACCAGCTCGCCGGCAAGGACCTGCCGTTCCTGGCCGAGCACCTCGAGCGTCCCTTCTCGTTCGCGATCCTGAAGGGGCGGGCCAACTACCTGTGCCGGCAACGCCTGGCCGAGGCGACCCGCGAGCCCGAATCCCGCGGACGCCAGCAGGCCCTCGACGGCTTCGACGCCGACCAGGCGCTCCCGCCCGGCGAGGTGGCTCGCCTTGCGGCCTGGGCGGAGGAGACGCCCACGGGCGATCGGGCTGATCTGGACTGGGAGCCCGCGCCGAGGGTGTGGGCCGCGCTGAGCGTCGGCCCCCGCGAGTGCCCCGGTGCCCGCCGCTGCCCGCAAGGCGAGCGCTGCTTCGCCGAGCGGGCCCGAGCCGCGGCTGCCGCGGCCGACGTGGTGGTGGTGAACACCCACCTCTACGGGCTGCACCTGGCCAGCGGCGGTGGGGTGCTGCCCGACCATGAGATCGTGGTGATCGACGAGGCGCACCAGCTCGAGGACACCATCTCCGCCACCTCGGGGCTGGAGCTGACCGCAGGGCGGTTCACCGCCCTGGCCCGGGCGGTGCGGGCCATCGTCGATGACGAGCAGCTCGTCGCGGATCTCGAGGGGTCCGGCGACCGGCTCCGCACCGCGCTCGCCGAGCACACCGGACGGCGCCTGAGGGGCCCGCTCGACCCGGGGTTGTCCGACGCGCTGACCCTGGCCCGTACCCGGGTCGAGCGGGTGATCGAGGCCCTCCGAGCGATCGACGTCGACCGGTCCATCGACGTGGCTGCTCGCAAGCAGCGGGCCCTCACGGCCGCCGGATCGCTGGCCGACGACCTGGCCGGCGCGCTCGCCGTCCCACCGAGCGACGTCGCCTGGGTCGAGGGCGACGAGCGCGCCGTGGCACTCAAGGTCGCACCTGTCGACGTGGGTGACGTGCTGCGGGCCAGCCTGTGGCCTCGCACCACCGTGGTGCTCACCAGCGCCACCATCCCCGTCGGTCTGCCGGCGCGGATCGGGCTGGACCCCGGCACCTACGACGAGCTCGATGTGGGCAGCCCCTTCGACTACGAGGAGCAGGCCCTGCTGTACTGTGCCGCGGGGCTCCCCGACCCCCGCTCGGAGGCGTTCGACGCCGCGGCCCACGAGGAGCTGGCGGCGCTCATCGAGGCCGCGGGGGGACGCACCCTCGCGCTGTTCACCAGCTACCGGGCCATGCACGCCGCGCTGGACGCCCTGCGGCCGCGCATCGCCCATCCGCTGCTCGTGCAGGACGAGCTCCCCAAGCCCCTGCTGATCGAGCGGTTCGCCACCGATCCGGCCACCTGCCTGTTCGCCACCATGGGGTTCTGGCAGGGCATCGACGTACCCGGACCGTCGCTCAACCTGGTCACGATCGACCGCATCCCGTTCCCCCGCCCCGACGAGCCACTCCTGCAGGCGCGGCGGGAACGGGCGCGGGGGGACGCCTTCCGAGTCGTCGACCTGCCACGGGCGATCACCCTGCTCGCCCAGGGTGCGGGGAGGCTGATCCGGTCGCGCCGCGATCGGGGGGTGGTGGCGGTGCTCGACCCGCGTCTGGCCACCAACCAGCGCTACCGGTGGGACATCATCCGCGCACTGCCCCCGATGCGGCGAACCCGCGATCGAGCGGAGGCGGAGCGCTTCCTCCGAGCGCTCGACACGCCCGGCGACCGGCGGTGACCGGTTGTGAAGTCCGCCGCGTGGTTCAGGTGCGGCTGCGGCGGCGACGTTGAGCGTCGATGCGCCGCGCGTCCTTCACCACCTCGTTCCAGCGAGGATGGCCACCCCCGTCAGGGGGGTTCGCGGACATGTCGGCGGCGAGGGCCTCGAGCAGCCCCGAGAGGCTGACTCCCGACTCCTCGGCCACCCGATGCCAGGTGTCGTGGCTGTCTGCAGTCAGATAAGCGTGAATGGCGCGGCGTTCGTCAGGCATGAGTCCGAAGCTAGAGGTTCGTCACTGCAGATGACTGCAGGAAGTCTTGCGATTTCGCGTCAAACTAGCTCGATTCTGCCCTCCGGTGTCGAATCGGCGCCGGTGGCCGGTCAGAACCCCAGCCGGTCGAGGGCCCGGTCACGGCGCTGCCAGTCCTTCTCGACCTTCACGAACAGCTCCAGGTAGGCCCCCGGGGGGAGCTGCTTGCGCACCTCGGTGCCCACCTTCTTGAGCACGGACCCGCCCCGGCCGATCACGATGCCCTTCTGGGAGTCGCGCTCGACCAGGATCTCCACCCGGATCCGGGGCCACTCCCACTCGACCACCCGGGTGGCGATCGAGTGCGGGAGCTCGTCGTGGGTGGCCGCCAGCAACTGTTCGCGGACCAGCTCGGCCACCCAGAACGCCTCCGGCACGTCAGTGACCATGCCATCGGGGTAGTACTGGGGCCCCTCCGGCAGGCGCTCCACCAGATGGTCGACGAGCGCGTCGACCCCGACACCCGTGCGCGCCGACACCGGGAAGTACTCAGACAGGTCGAGCTGCTCCGCGGCCCGGGCCAGCTGCGCGATCACCTGGTCGGGGCTGGCGACGTCGATCTTGTTCACCACCACGACCGCGTCCGCCGGGGCCCGTGCGGCGATGAACCGGTCGCCCGGTCCGATCGTCGCCGTGGCGTCGACCACCAGGCACACCACGTCGACGTCGCCGATCGCGGCGGTGGCCGTGAGGTTGAGCCGCTCGCCGAGCGGGGTGCGCGGCTTGTGGATGCCGGGAGTGTCGACGAACACGATCTGCGCGCCGGGCCGGTTGAGCACCCCGCGCACCTGGGTGCGAGTGGTCTGCGGCTTGTCGGACACGATCGACACCTTGGTGCCGAGCATCCGGTTGAGCAGCGTGGACTTGCCGACATTCGGCCGGCCCACCAGGGTCACGAACCCTGATCTCACGTCTCGGCCCGCTCGGTCGGCTCGACAGCGGCCGGAATGGGCTCGATGCGCACCCGCCCGATGCGCCGTCCCTGCACCCGCTCGGCCCGCAAGGTGAACCCGTCGGCCTGCGCGCACTCGCCGTTCACCGGGATGTGACCCAACAGGTGCAGCAGCAGCCCACCGATGGAGTCCCAGTCGCCCTCGGGCAGGTCCGCATGCAGGAGGTCGTTGACCTCGTCGACCGCCATGCGCGCGTTCACCCGCACCCCGCCGGACGCGAGAGGCTCGATCATGGGCTCCTCCCGGTCGAACTCGTCGACGATCTCGCCCACCAGCTCCTCGATGAGGTCCTCCAAGGTCACCAGCCCCGCGGTGCCGCCGTACTCATCGACCACGATCGCCATGTGGTACTGCTCGGCCTGCATCTCCGCGAGCAGCTCGGCGATGCGCTTGGTCTCGGGCACGAAGTGCGCGGGTCTCACCAGCGAGCCGACCTCGCGGTCAGCCTGCCCGTCGCGATCGGCGCGCATGAGGTCCTTGGCGTAGACGATGCCCACGATGTCGTCGATGGATTCCTGGAAGACCGGCAGGCGGCTGTAGCCGTTGAGCAGCACCACCTCCATCACGTCCGGGACCCGCAGCTCCGCCGGCACGGCCACCATGTCGGGCCGGGGCACCATCACCTCCCGCACGATGGTGTCGCCGAACTCGATGATCTGCTCGATGAGCTGGCGCTCTTCGGCCTCGATCACCTCCTCCTCGACGGCCGCGTCGGCCATCGCGAGCAGCTCCTCGGTCGACACGAACGGGCCCTCCTTGAGCCCCTTGCCGGGCAGGATCACGTTCGTCAGTCCGATCAGCGCTCGCGACAGGACCCTGAGCGGCCAGAACGCGACCAGCGCCGAAATCGGACGGGCCGAGAGCAGCGCGGCCCGCTCCGGATGCTGGATGGCCCACGTCTTGGGCGCGGCCTCGGCGAGGACGAACACCACCACGACGTTGAAGAACATGGCGACGGCCACCCCGACTGGTCCGAACAGGCGATCGGCGACGATACCGGTCAGGGTGGCCTGGACGAGCTGGCAGACCAGCACCGCGAGGAGCACCGGGTTGAGGAACCGCTCGGGATGGCGCACCAGGGCAAGCAGGCGGTCAGCACCCGGACGACCCTCTTCGGCCAGGGCCTGGGCCTTGGATCGCGACATCCGGGTGAGCCCGGTCTCCGCCACGGCCAGCAACATCGAGATCAACAGCAGGACCACGATCGCGGCGATCATCGCCGTGTCAGCTCCGGTCAGCTCGACGGCCAGCGTCATGGTCCCCACGGGTCGCGGCCGAGCCCGCCGTGAAACCGCTCCAGCAGCTCCCGCTCGCGAGCCTGCATGGTCTCGCGTTCCTCGTCGGCGGCGTGGTCGTATCCCAGTAGATGGAGGATGCCGTGGACCAGCAGGAGCGCGAGCTCGTCGTCCACGCTGCCGGCGTGCTCGGGCGCGTTCCGAGCGGCGACCGCGGGGCAGATGACCACGTCGCCGAGCATGAGCGGCACGTCATCGGGGCTCCGCTCCGGCCGCGAGGGGCCCTCCCCGCCCCCGTCGGGCGCCCGACCGGGCTCGAGCCGCGCCGCGTCGGCGAAGTCGATGGGGAAGGCCAGCACGTCGGTCGGACCGGAGGCCCCCATGAACTGCTGGTTGAGCTGCGCCATGGTGGTCTCGTCGACGACCAGCACCCACAGCGCGGCCTCGCCCCGCACGCCCTCCTCCGCCAGGACCCGCTCGGCGAGGGCGATCCAGCGAGAGGCGTCGATCGGCGGCTCGCCGCTGTGCTCACCACGCTCATCGGCGAGGAACACCGTGACCGACCCCTCGTCCGGGCCCACCCGGCGAGGGGTCTGGCGACTCGGAGGCCCCTCAGCCATCGCCCCGGGGCCGGGCCGCGGCGTACGCGTTGACGATGTCCTGGACGATCCGGTGGCGGACCACGTCGCGGCTCGACAGGTGCACGAACGCCAGACCCTCGATCCCGCCCAACACCTCCTCCAACCCCGCGAGGCCGCTGCGACCGCCCTGCACGTCGACCTGGGTCACGTCACCGGTGATGACCGCCTTCGAGCCGAAGCCGATGCGGGTCAGGAACATCTTCATCTGCTCGGGGGTGGTGTTCTGGGCCTCGTCGAGGATGATGAAGCTGTCGTTGAGGGTGCGGCCCCGCATGAAGGCGAGCGGAGCCACCTCGACCGTGCCCCGCTCGAGCAGCCGCTGGGCCCCTTCCGGCTCGACCATGTCGTAGAGCGCGTCGTAGAGCGGGCGGAGGTACGGGTCGACCTTCGCCATGAGATCGCCGGGGAGGAAACCCAGGCGCTCACCGGCCTCGACGGCGGGGCGGGTGAGGATGATCCGGTCGACCTGCTTGGTCTGGAGGGCCTGGACCGCCATGGCCACCGCCAGCCAGCTCTTGCCGGTGCCCGCGGGGCCGATGGCGAAGGTCACGATGTTGGCGCGGATGGCGTCGATGTAGCGGCGCTGACCGCTGGTCTTGGGTCGCACGCTGCGCCCCCGGGCCGAGCGAAGGACTTCCGCGGCCAGCACCTCCGAGGGGCGCTCGTCCGCCTTCACCATGTCGATGCTGCGCAGAACCCCGGCGGGCTCGAGCACGTGGCCCTGTTGGAGCAGCACGACGAGCTCTTCGAAGAGCCGGCCCACCTGCTCGGCGTGCTCGCCGTCGACGGTGATCTCGTTGCCCCGCACGTGCACGGTGGCACCAGGGAAAGCGGTCTCGACGAGTCGCAGCAGCTCGTCCCGGGTGCCCAGCAGACCGACCATGAGGTGGTTGCCGGGGACGTTGATCTTGACCTGCGTGTCTGCCATGTGCGCCATCCAGCGTACGGCCAGTCAGCCCCCGCTGCCGCACCCCGCCGCCGTCGAGGTGCCTGCCCAGGCCGAAGCCCAGCGGCAGCTTCGCTAGCCTGCCGCACCCGTGAGCCCAGCGGAGCACGATCCCCTCCGGCCGGGACCCCCCGATCCGTTCGACCGGTGGCTGGCCGAGGTCAGCGCTGACCGAGTGATCGGGGAACGAGCACGCACCGGGTGGCTGGCCCGCCAGGCCGCGGAGGACGCCACGTGGCGCGGCGCGCTGACGGATCTCGCCGAGCGGGGTCGTCCGGTGCTCGTCGAGCTGCAGTCGGGTCGCCGGCACCGGGGAACCGTGGCGGTGATCGGGCACGATTTCCTCGTGCTCCGCCCCGCGGGTGGGCCCGACGTGCTGGTCGCGCTCGACGCCATCGCCGTGCTCCGTCCTCCGCCGGGCGACGGTCCGGTCACCGGCGATCGTGAGCCGCCCTCGCTGACCAGCCTCGGCGACGCCCTGGCCGGACTCGCGGCCAGTGGGCAGGAGGTGGCGGTCTGGACGGCGGGTGCCAGCGTTGCAGTGGTCGGTGAGATCGCGGCGGTGGGGCGGGACCTGGTGACGCTCACCGTGGCCGGTGAGCTGGGGTGGGCCTATCTCGCTCTGGCGTCGGTGGCGGAGGTCTCGCTGCTCGACTCGGGGTAGAGGTGCTCGAGGGTGCCCGGCTCGATGCGACAGGACTCGATGAAGTCGTCGACCTCGTTGGCCTTGAGCCGGATGACGCGGCCGAAGCGATAGGCGGGGAGCTGGCCCTCGTCGATGAACCGGTAGAGCGTGCGTGCGGTGATGCCGAGGCGTGACGCGGCCTCGGCCGTGCTCAGCCAGCGGATCTCGCCTGCTCCGCGCTCGGTGCCCCCGCGTCGGTCGTCCTGCCCAGCCATTACGGGTCACGCTAGCACTCTCGGGTCCTTTGTGACCCTTTCAGTGGCTTTCCCGCGTCGCCGGCCCGCGAGTCGGCCTTCGGGGTCGGCAGCGACGGAGATCGTCGCTGCATGTGTTCATGGGGCCACGGGATGTCATCGATGTGGCGGAGGTCATGTAGCCCAGGAGAGGGAGCCATCGTACGTTCTGCCGGTTTCCCGACGAGGCGGAGGTGAGATGTCCAGAGGGCGGGCGACTGGAGATGCCGAGCGCACGAGTCGGCAGCGGATCGTCCGGCGAACGAGCCTGCCGAGCAGCCGAGCGCTCGTGGGCGGGCTGCTGGTGACGGTCGCGGCGGTCGGGGTCTTCGCCGCCTACCGGCAGGCGGGCGGTCCGCCGACCACCCGCTACGTCGTGGCCACCAGGAGCGTCGATCCGGGTGGGCCGATCACCGCGGACGCCCTCGGGCTCGAGCCCATGGAGCTACCTGAGCAACAGGCGGCGCGAGTGTACGAATCCGCGTCCGAGCTCGATGGGGCGGTGGCCCTCGCCCCCCTGGGACCCGGGGACCTGGTGCTGCGCTCGGCGGTGCTTCCCGCCGACCAGGCCGCGGGGTTCGACGGCGGGCACGAGTTCTCGCTGCCCATCGATCGCGACCGAGCCCTCAACGGCGAGCTCCGGCGGGGCGAGACGGTCGATGTGCTGGCCACCTACGGCACGGGAGATGCCGCGTACACCCTGGTGGTAGCCCGCAGCGCCGGGGTGACCGCCGTCGACGACGGCTCAGGGGGCACGATCGGCTCTGCCGGGACGGTGGTGGTCACCCTCGCCCTGCAGGACCCGGACGAGGTGCTCCGGGTGACGCACGCGGCCGAGGTGGGCTCGATCACGCTGGTCCGAGCCACTCGCGCCAGCCGCCCGCTACCCAGCCAGTACCGCGCCCCCGGGCCGGCCTCCAGCGGCACTCCTGACACCGCTCGGTGAGCGGGCGACGCAGCCGTGGACGCTGACCAGTTCGTCGTGCTCGGCTTGGCCCGGGTCCGCTCCACCTGGTTCACCGAGGTCAGCCGCTGGGCGACCGCCGGTGCCATCCCGGTGGAGTTCGTGAAGTGCGTCTCACCCGAGGAGGTGCGAGCGCGGCTCGCGTCGGGTCGCGCCTTCTCGGCCCTGCTGGTCGACGGCGCACTGCCGGCGCTCGACCGTGACCTGGTCGAGTCCGCCCGGGCCCAGGGGTGTGCCGTGCTCGCCGTCGACGACGGCATGCCCCGCCGGGATCTGGCTGCCATCGGGGTGTCAGCCGTGCTCCCCGAACCGCTCGATCGAAGAATGCTCATGGCAGCCCTCCGGGATCACGCGCAACCGGTGCAGCGCCTGGCCGACACCATCGACCTGACCGGCCACCCTGAGGCGACCGGAAGCTGGAGGGGGCATCTCGTCGTCCTGCTCGGCGCCGGCGGGGCGGGCACGTCGACGCTGGCCATGGCCACAGCCCAGGCGTTCGCCGTCGATGCCCGCTACGGGGGCCGGGTGCTGCTCGCGGACCTCGCCCTCGACGCCGACCTGGCGATGCTGCACGACGTGGGTGATGTCGTGCCGGGCCTCCAGGAGCTGGTCGAAGCCCATCGCAGCGGTCGACCGGCGGCTGATGACGTGCAGGCGCTGACCTTCGCCCTGCCTGACCGGGGCTACGACCTCCTGCTCGGGCTGCGGCGGCACCGGGACTGGTCGGCCCTACGGCCACGGGCGACCGCCGCCGCGCTCGACAGCCTCCTGTGCACCTACCAGGTGGTGGTCGCGGACGTCGAGGCCGACCTCGAGGGTCAGGATGACTGCGGCTCGCTCGACATCGAGGACCGCAACCGCCTGGCGCGCACCGCCACCGCGCACGCGGACGTGGTCGCCGTGACCTGCCAGCCCACGCTCGTGGGCCTCCACCGGCTGGTTCGCCATCTCGACGCGCTCTTCCGGCACGGGGTCGCGGCACGGCGCATCCTGCCGGTGGTCAACCGTGCTCCCCGCCAGGGCAGGCTCCGGGCAGAGCTCGCACGGGCGGTGGCCGAGCTGGCCGCCCCGCTCGGCCCCGACGCCGCCCAGCTGTGCTCCCCCTTGTTCGTCCCGGACCGCCGAGGGCTCGACGACCTCATGCGGGCCGCCGACCCGCTGCCAGCATCGTTCACCAGGCCGATCGGCGAGGCGATGCGAGCCCTGCTGGACCGGGTCGAACCGCCAACCGCCGCGGACCCCCAGCGCGTGGTCCCCGGCTCGCTCGGCGCCTGGTCGCCCGCCTGAGCGCTCCTGGCCGCTCACCTTGCGAACGGTTCCCGCTCACCTTGCGAACTGTTCATGGATCCGCGGTCGGACGCCGCGGATCCGTGAACAGTTCGGGAGATGGACGGGAGCGCCGGGTGCTCAGCGACCCTTGAAATCGGGCGTGCGCTTCTCGAGGAACGCCTTGGGACCCTCGCGAGCGTCCTCGCTCGACATGACCGCCATGCCGATCTCCATCTCCTTCACGAACGCCTCCTTCTCCGGGAGGCACTGGCTGGCGATCACCGACTGCTTGATCCCCTTGACCGCGAGCGGCCCGTTGGCGGCGATGCGGTCCGCGAGCTCCCGGGCCCGGGTGAGTGCCTGCCCGTCGGGCACCACGTGGCCCACCAGACCGATCTCGTAGGCCCGCCGAGCGCTGATCGGCTCGCCCACCAGCAACATCTCCATCGCCAGGGTGTAGGGGATCTGCCGAGGCAGGCGCACGGTGGAGCCCGACATGGGGAACAGCCCCCGCTGGACCTCGGTGATGGCGATCTGGGCGCTCTCGGCCACCACCCGGATGTCGAGGGCCTGCAGGATCTCGGTGCCTCCCGCGTAGCAGTACCCCTCGACCGCTCCGATGATCGGCTTGGTGAGCACGTAGTCCTTCAGGAAGCCCTTGAAGATCAGGTTGAAGTCGGCCTTGATGCGCTCCTCGAACTCGTTCTCGGTGGGCTTGCCCGACAGCAGGGCCCCCACGAGGCGGTCGAGATCGGCCCCCGCCGAGAAGTTCCCCCCGGCGCCGGTGAGTATGGCCACCCGGACGTCGTCGTCGCCGTCGATCAGGTCCCAGGCGTCACAGAGCCGGCACAGCACCTCGGCATTGAAGGCGTTGCGCTTGTCAGGGCGGTTGAGAGTGACCGTGACGACGTGGCCGTCGCGGTCCACGAGCACTGCTGGTTCGCTCACGTCGGTCCTTTCCGGTGCGTTCGAGGCGGGTCGAGCGAACCTGAAAGGTAGTCAGATCGGCCGCGGCTGGCGGCAAGGTGGTCCGTGAGCACATTCCCGCGCGCGCGTGACCACCTTCTGTGCTGCTTGTGGCCGATGTCATGCAGACCACCACCCGGCCGCCGTCGTAGGTTCGCTGCGCCCCTCAACTCGGCGGAGCGACAATGACGGCGGTCGACGAGCCCACGCCCCTCATCGAGATCGAGCGCGCCGTGCAGGCGCGGGCCAAGGACATGGCGCTGGGCATGTCCGGGCCGGACGACGACGCCGCACTGCAAGCGCTGATCGACGACGAGGTGCAGCGCTGGGAGCTCGATCACCGGCGGGGGCTGCGGCCGCACCCGCTCGCCTCCCCGGAGCTGATCGCCGAGCGGGCGTTCCGGAACCTGGCCCGCTACGGCCCGCTGACCCCGTTGCTGGCGGACGACGACGTGTGGGAGATCATGATCAACGCCCCGGACCAGATCTTCGTGAAGCGCCATCGGGGCCCGAGCGGGTACCACCACGAGGTCTTCCACGACGACGAGCACGTCACCCGCATCCTCACCAAGATCCTCGATGACGCCTCGTCCAGCCACCGCAAGCTCGACCCGAGCGAGGGCCTGCAGGACGCGCAGCTCGATGACGGCGCCCGCTTGCACATCGTCCACGGCGACCTGAGCCGCGGTGGCCACACCATGGTGAACATCCGCAAGTTCACCGGCGTGCCGTTCCGCAGCCTCCAGGAGCTGGTCGAGCGCGACACCCTCAGCGCACACGTCGCCCGCTTCCTCGCCGCCGCGGTGCGCGCCGGCTGCTCGACCGTGTTCGCCGGCGCGCCAGGCTCGGGCAAGACCACGCTGCTGTCGTGCTGCGCGGCAGAGCTCGACCCCTCCCTACGGGTGGTCATCGCGGAAGAGGTCTTCGAAGCCGACGTGCCATTGCCGAACGTGGCCAGCATGCAGACCCGTGCGGCGCGCTCCGACCGGCCAGCGGTGGACCTCCGCCGGCTGGTGGCCGGGTTCCTCCGCATGGCCCCGGACGTCGCCATCGTGGGTGAGGTCCGCGATCGGGAGGCCCTGCCGTTGCTACTGACCCTCTCCTCCGGGGTCAAGGGCTTCACCACCATCCACGCCGGCTCCGCCCGCCAGGCCCTCAGCCGCCTCCGGTTCATCGCCCAGCTCAGCGACGCGGCATCCGAGCTACCGATGAGTGCCCTCAATGCACTGGTGAGCGAAGCGGTGGATCTCGTCGTCCACTCGGTCCGGGGCCCCGACGGGCCGCGGGTGATGGAGGTCGTGGCTGTCGAGGACCCGGTGACGGCCGCGGATGCCACGCAGTTCACCGTGACCGAGCTCTTCTCCCGCCGGGGCTACGACCATCCACTGGTGTGGACCGGCAACGTGCCGGTCCGGGTCGGTCGGCTCTTCGACGCGATCGGCGCCGACGTGGTCGCCTCGTTGAACGATCAGTCGCCAAGTGAATGGAGGCAGTTCTGACCGGTCTGCTCCTCGCCATGTCCGCCGCGTTCGGCGTGCACCTCCTCTTCACCCGCGCCGCCTTCGGTCGGCGTGGATTGCGGCTCACGGACCGCTCCGTCCGAGACCACCGGGAAGGACTTCGCCTGCGTGTCCGTCGCGGCCTCGACCGCGCCGGGCTCGCGGGGCTCTCCGGGCGCGACGTGCTCGCGGTGGCGGCGCTGCTGTTCGCGATCGGTGCCGCGCTGGCGTTCATGGTGTTCGGAGGTCCGGCCCCGGCACTCGTCACCGGTTCGTTCGCAGCGAGCTTCCCCTTCGCCGCGCACCGCCAGCGCAACCGGAACCGTCGGGCCGCGGCCCAGGACGCCTGGCCCCGGCTCATCGACGAGATCCGCATCCTCACCGGCTCGGTCGGCCGCTCCGTCCCTCAAGCGCTCTTCGAGGCTGGCCGCAACACTCCACCGGGGATGCGTGACGCGTTCGAGGCAGCCCATCGCGAGTGGCGCATCTCCACCGACTTCGAGCGCACCCTTGGCGTGCTCAAGCACCGACTCGACGACCCGACCGCCGACGTGGTCTGCGAGACGTTGCTGACCGCGCACGAGATCGGGGGCGCTGACCTCGACCAGCGCCTCGACGACCTCGCCGCGGACCGCCGGGCGGAGCTGCAGTACCGCAAGGACGCCCGAGCCCGGCAGGCCGGGGTGCGCTTCGCCCGCCGGTTCGTACTGATCGTCCCGCTCGGCATGGCCTTCGCCGGCCTCTCGGTGGGAAACGGGCGCGACGCCTACGCGACGCCGACCGGCCAGCTCCTGGTGGTGGTCGCGCTCGGCATGGTGATCGCCTGCTGGCTGTGGGCGGGCCAGATCATGCGGCTCCCCGAGAGCGAACGGGTCTTCGACCGATGAGCCGGACGGTACTGCTCTGCGGGCTGGCGGGCTGGACCGGCGCGACCCTGCTCCTCTCCCAGCTCCGCTGGTTCCGCCGGGTGGCGCTGGCGGAGCGGCTCCGCACCTATGCGCCCGGGCAGGGGGCGACCACCACCGCGCCGGGCACCAGGGTCTCGTCCCTCCGCAACCTCCGGGAGGTCCTCGAACCGCTCCTCCACGACGTCGCCGGGCAACTCTCGCGGCTGTTCGGGGTGAGCGAGGAGCTCGCGGTGCGCCTCGAACGGACCCACTCTCCCCTCGACGTCGCCGCCTTCCGGGCCCGCCAACTCGGCTGGTCCCTCGCCGCGTTCACCGCCGGCAGCGCGCTGGCGCTGGCCACGAGCATGCCCGCCGCACCGGCCGTGCTGTTCATCCTCGGGGCGCCGCTGCTCACCTTCCTGATCCTCGAGCAGCAGGCGATCACCGCTTCGCAGCGATGGCAGCGGCGGCTCTTCCACGAGCTGCCGGTCGTGAGCGAACAACTCGGCATGCTCCTCTCGGCCGGCTACTCGCTCGGCGCGGCGCTCAACCGGCTGGCCGACCGGGGCCAGGGCTGCTGCGCCCGCGACCTGGCCCGGGTGTGCGGTCGGATCCGCCAGGGCCTCGGCGAGATCGAGGCGCTCGACGAATGGGCGGCGCTGGCCGGTGTCGACGCCGTGACCCGGCTCGTCGGCGTGCTGTCACTCAACCGCGACGGCGGCGACCTCGGCCGGCTCATCACCGAGGAGGCCCGGACCATCCGCCGTGATGCGCACCGGGAGTTGATCGAGGCCGTCGAGCGGCGTGCGCAACAGGTGTGGATCCCGGTGACCGTGGCCACCCTCGTTCCCGGCGTGCTGTTCCTGACGGTCCCGTTCGTCGAAGCCATGCGGCTGTTCACCACCGGCTGAGCGGACGGATCAGGGATCGACCGCAGAAACCGACCACCAGACAGGAAAGGACCAACCCTCATGGCCACCATCCGATGGGTACTCGACGAGCTGCGGGCGCACGGTCGCGGCGTCGGCGACCGCGGTGAAGGGGTGATCAGTGCGGCGATCGCCGTGCTGATCATGGCCTTTCTCGGCGCGGCGATGTGGATCGGGTTCAACCGGATGTGGAAGGACACCGAGTCCACCACGCAGACCAAGGTGCAACAGATCGGCCAGGAGTGACGCTCGGCAACGGCGGGCGCGCTCGGCCAGCTCGGGGCGACCTGGCTCACGAGACGGGTGCCGGGCTCATCGGCGCCATGGCCGGGATGACGGTGTTTCTCGCCTTCCTGTTGTTCGCGGTGCAGCTGCTCATGAACCTGCACACCTCCTCGATGGTCACGAGCGCCGCGTACGAGGCGGCCCGGGTGGCAGCAGGCGGGTCGAGCTCGGGCCACGACGTGGCATCCGTGGCCGCCGCTCGGCAACGAGGCGAGCAACGAGCCCGCACCCTGCTGGGCCGCTACGGCGAGCAGGTGCGCTTCGACTGGTCGGCCAGCACCGACGAGGTGGTGGTGCTGCGCGTCCGAGCGTCCTCGCCCAGGTTCACCCTTCCCGGCCTGCCCGCCCGGTTGGGCTTCGATGACGTCGACCGCACCGTCCGGGTCCGGGTCGAGGACCTGCGGTGAGCGAGCCCACGCGGCCCCCCGTCGTGCGGTGCCGGGGCGACGCGGGACTCGGTGGCGTGGAGGTGCTGCCGTTCGGGTTGCTGGTCTTCGTGATCGGCGGCCTGCTGGTGGCCAATGCCTGGGCGGTGGTCGATGCCAAACTGGCCGTGAGCGCCGCATCCCGGGAGGCCGTCCGGTCCTACGTGGAAGCCCCTGGCCCGGCTGAAGCGGCAGCCGCGGCGGACCTGGCCGCCCGGGCGATCATCGCCGGGCAGGGGCGCCGACCCGAGCGCCTGGTGCTCTCGATCCGCCACGGCGACGGTGAGCCGTGGCGGCGGTGCGCGCAGGTGATCGTCACCGCCCGCTACCGGGTGCCGGCGCTGCCGCTTCCGTGGATCGGCGGCTACGGCTCGGGGTTCGAGGTCGCCTCGTCGCACAGCGAGCGCATCGACCCGTACCGGTCCGGCCTGCCGGCAGGAGGCCGATGCTGAGCAGCAGGCGCACCACCGGCGGACTCGGCGGCGAGCGCGGGAGCGCGCTCATGCTGATGCCGGCCGCGGTGCTCATCGTGCTCGTCCTGGCGGCCATCACCGTCGACACCGCGGTCGTGCACCTGGGCCGGCGCGAGCTGGTGCACGCGGCCGACGCCGCCGCGAACGACGCGGTCACCTACGGGCTCGACGAAGATCGCTTCCGCCGCGGTGAGGGCTACCTGCTGGACATCGACCGGGCTCGCGCCGCCGTGGTCAGCTCCCTCGAGGCGCGGGGGCTGCTCCACCGGCTGGCCGAGCCTCCACGGGTGTCCTTCACCGCCACCAACGAGGTGCGGGTCGAGCTGCGCATGCGGGTCGACTACGTGTTCGCCCGGGCGCTGCCCGGCGCCCGCTCGGCCATGGTCGACGCCCAGGCCACCGCCATCGCCCGACCGCGCTGACCCTCTCGCTCCCAACCGGCAGCGGCGACCCGTGCCCGAGGCGGGCTACTCGCCGTACCAACCCGACACGTCGGCCACGACGTCGACCGAGCCCCGGGCGTTGTAGACGTTCACCTTCCGACTCGCACCGATCGCCACCGTGGCCGCGTTCGGGATGGTCCATCCCGGTTGCCAGTTCAGGCTGGACGCAGCCGGACGGGGCTGTCCCGGCCGCCACAGGGTCAGGAACGACGATCCCGTGGTGCCGGTGGCCGTGACGTTCAACAACACCGCCGCCGCCTCCTTCGGCACCCCTGCGGCGGACACCTCGACGTCGCGGGTGACCCCCGCGCCCCACGGTGTCGAGTACGGGCCCACCTGCGAGCCGGGTCGGGAGTCCTGGACCCGCACCGGGTCAACCGGGTGGAACGGGTGCCCGCCTCCCTGCTCGAAGTAGCCGACGACGTCGACGACCACCTGCGCGGAGCCGGCGCGATTGAACATCCGCACCATGCCACCCGTGCCCACCTTGACCGTCATCGAGTTGGCGATCGTCCAACCGGGCTGCCAGTTCAGGCTCGACACGATCGGGCGCGCCTGGCCCTTCGGCCACACCGACAGGTACGAGGAGCCCGTGGTGCCGGTCACCGTCACGTTCAACACCACCGCACGCGCCCCCGCCGGCACCCCTCCGATGCCCGCCACGAGCACGTCACGGGTGGTGCCGGCCGCCCACGGTGTGGCGTAGGGGCCCACCTGGGAGCCGGCACGGGAGTCGAGGATGCGGGCCGGGCTCACCGGCACCAGACCCGCGTAGGGCCCGAGCGCGTAGTAGCCGACCACGTCGATGACGACATGGACCGACCCGGCATGATTGAACACATCGATCTGGCCGTCGACGCCGAGCTTGACGGTCACCGAGTTGGCAACCGTCCAACCGGGCTGCCAGTTCACACTCGACACCGTGGGGCGATCCTGACCGCTCGGCCAGATCGACAGGAAGGACGAGCTGGTGGTCGCGGTCACGGTCACGTTGAGGGTGACGGCCTGGGCGTCGGCCGGCACGCCTCCCGTCCCCGCCACCCTCACCCGCCGGGTGGTCCCCGCCGACCAGGGAGTCGTGTAGGGACCGACGTTCGACGTCGGGCGTGAATCGAGGATCCGGGTGGGGTCCACCGGCACGAACCGCGATGCGGGGGCACGGGGCACGACCGGTGCCGAGGGTGCCGACGGGAGGCCGGGGCCGACCACGTTGGAGGCCTGCACCGTGAACGTGTAGGGGGTGCCGTTCGACAGGCCCGTCACCGTGCACGACAGGGGGCCCTCGCTCCATGAGCAGCTCCGACCCCCCGGCGAGGCCGTCACCCGGTACCCGGTGATCGGGCGCCCGCCGTCCTGGGCCGGCGCAGCCCACGAGACGGTCACGCTGCCGTCGCCGGCGGTGCCGACCACGTTGGTCGGGGCCCGTGGAGCAGTCGCACACAGCGCACCCGTCTCGACCAGGCAGTGGAACGGGATGCTCTGCGCGACGTCGGGGTCGTCGTCGATCAGGACGCCCCCGCCGGCGCCGAGTTCGAAGGTCGGCAGACCCGGACCGGCGACCGAGACCAGTCGGACACCGAACGTCTCGGTGGGCTCCGGCCATTGATCACCCCTCGTCGGCACCGCGATGACCGCGCTCGACTCGCCAGGCGGGATCACCACCGTGCCCCCGGCCGCCGGCACGTCTCCCGGGCTGGTGGTTTCGCGGATCACCTGGTAGCTCACCGTCGCCGGGGCGCTCAGCACCTGACTGGCGGTGATCGGGATGCGGGCGTCATGCGCGGTGATGTGCCCCTCGACCATCCGGACCTCACCCACGTCGATCCTCGGCCCGCAGCAGGGCGCCTCGAGGATCGTGACCTGCCCGACCGCCCGGGTCACGGTCACCTTCGTCGAGCCGGAAGCGACCCCGGTCACGACCACCTCGAAGGTCTCCCCGGCTTCTCCGGTGATCGCGTCGGAGAGGATCGGTACGTTCACCGAGGCGCTGGTCCCGTTCCTGGGGATCTTCACCGTGCCGGTCAGCGGTCCCGTGAAATCGAGGCCCGGCGTCGCCTCCGGAGGACTGCCGCCGCGGATCTCGTAGGACACCGTGACATCGACCGAGAGGGGGGTCGAGAGGACGATCGGGACCTCGGCCGTTCGTGAACCGGCCGGGGGTTCGTGGACGACGAGGTCGCCGACGCTCAGCTCGGCCGCCGGCAGGCACGGCTTGCCGTGCCAGCGCATGACGTCGAGCTGGTCCCGCAGCGCCGTCAGGGTCGCCGCGTAAGCGGGATCGTTCACCACGCTGGCGAGCTCGTAGGGGTCGGCCTGCAGGTCGTAGAGCTCCTCGCTGCCGTCGGCGAAGCGGATGTACTTGCGGGTGGCGGTCCGGATGGCGTCGAAGCACCCCGCGGTCCCGCTCGTCGCCCCCTCGATCAGCAGTGCCCGGTCACCCTGACCGCCGCTGAGCGTCGTACGCAGGTCGATGCCCTCGGCGGGCAGCCCCGCGATTGCTCCCGTGAGCGCCACGATGGTCGGTGCCAGATCGATGTTGGCGACCGGGGTGTCCACCACCGCACCCGCGGGGAAACCCGGCCCACGCACCACCAACGGGACCCGGATCGCCGGCTCGTAGGGGACGTTCTTTCCCCGCAGCCGATGCTGGCCGTGGAGGAGACCGTTGTCCGAGGTGAACACGATCACCGTGTGGTCCAACTCGCCCGTCGCGTCCAGCGCCGACACCACCCGCTCGACCAGGTCGTCGACCGCCAGCAGCGACTCGAGCTGGGACTGGTAGCCGGCCCGGGTGGTCTCGAGAGCCGTGGCGGAGAGCTTGGGGGTCGCGGCCACCTGCGGGGACTTGTCCGACACGTCCGCTTCGTTGATGGCGGGGTCGGCGGGGAGCCGCACGCCGGCGAAGGCTCCGACGTGCCTCGGGGCGGGGGTGGCGGTCGGAGCCCCGGTCGTGTAGTGAGGAGCGAAGGGGTTGATCATCACGAAGAACGGTCGCGGCTCGCCGGCGAAACGTCTGATCGTGTTCTCCGACCGGACGGCCAGCACGTCGGTGGAATAGTCCTCGGGGGCGGAGCCATAGCTGACGAGCTGCCTCCCGTCGATCAGGGTGTAGTCGTAGTACCCGCCGCCGTTCGCTTCCCAGCTGTCCCACCCTGGTGGTGTCCCCATCGCCGGCGCGTACCCCAGCATGGCTTTGCCGATCTTGGCCGTGGCGTAGCCCGCGGCCTGGAGCCACACCGGCAGGGTGTTGCCCTGGTCGAGGGCGAACATGCCACCGAGCGGTGGCGTGTTGTTGTAGACGTGGGTGGACCGTGAGGAGCGGCCGGTCAGGAACGCGGCGTGGGAGGGACAGCACAGCGGGTTGACCACGACCGAGTCCCGGAACGTCGTGCCCCGATTGACGAGCAGCTCCTTGGTCTTCGGCATGGCGTCGAGCATCTCGGGGGTCTGGTCGTCGGTCATGATGACCACGACGTTGGGCCGCTCGGGTGGGGGCTGCACCCCGAGGCTCGCACCCCGCGCGACGCCGACCCCCACCGGCAAGCCGCTGAGCGCGAGCATGGCGACCACCAGCCACCACACCACCCCGCGGGCCGCCGCCTCCCGTTTCCCGCCGTGCACCCGCGGGATGCTAGGCGCCGCGAGGTTGGCGCGACACGCAACCAGTTCGTCCCCAGCATGGCGCCCGCCGTAGCCTCCCCCTGGTGACCGAGCGCGCTGCACCCCGCCCACCGCGCCCCGAGGAGCCCGCCGAGCTGAGCGTCGAGGATGCCGAAGACGCGCTCCTCGAAGGCGACCGCACCTTCGCCCCCGGCACCGCCCGCGCCGCGCTCGCCTATCCCACCTTCCGCACCGTCTACATCGGCTCGCTGCTGTCGAACATCGGCTCGTGGATGCAGAACGTGGTGCTCGGCGCCTTCGCGCTCGACCTCACCGGTTCGTCCACCTACGTGAGCTGGATCGCGTTCGCGCAGCTGGGACCGCTGCTGCTGTTCTCCCTCGCCGGCGGGGCCTTGGCCGACATCATCGACCGCAAACGGCTGCTCGTGATGGTCTCCTGGCAGCAACTGCTCTTCTCGCTCGTGCTCGCCTGGCTCGCCCGGGGCAGCGACCCCTCGCTGAGCGGGCTGGTGCTGGTGACCTTCGTGATCGGGGTCGGCCAGGCGGTCTACGCGCCCACCTACTCGGCGCTGCTGCCGTTGCTGGTGCGCCGGCAAGACCTCCCCGGTGCGGTCTCGCTCAACTCCGCCAGCATGAACCTGTCGCGGGTGGTGGGGCCGGCGATCGGGGCCCTCGTGTACGCCCGGGTCGGCGCCTCGTGGGTGTTCGTCGGCAACGCCGTCACCTATCTGTTCATCATCGGTGCCCTGCAACTGGTCAGGCTGCCACCGGCCACCCCTCGGGCAGCCGGTGAGCCCACCGGCCTGCGACGGATCGGTGAAGGGATCCAGGTGGCCCGCCGGGACCGGGTGGTGGGGCGCTGCCTCGCCACCATGGCCCTGTTCTCGTTCTTCTGCCTGCCGTTCGTGGTGCACATCCAACGGTTGGCAGCCGACAGCTTCGGCATCGCCCCCCGCAGCGGAGCGTTCGGGGTGCTCTATGCCTGCTTCGGGCTCGGAGCGGTGATCGGCGCGCTGTCCATCGGCACCTTCCTCGCCGGCCGGTCGCTGGAGGTCATCGTGCGCATCGGGCTCGGCGGATTCGCGGTCTCGCTATGCGCGTTCGGGCTGCTGCGCGACCCCGCCCCCGCGTACCCGGTCGCGCTCATCGTGGGCTTCTGCTACTTCGCCACCGTGACGTCGCTGTCGACCGTCCTCCAGAACCGCCTCGACGACCGGGTCCGGGGCCGGGTGATGGCGCTGTGGATCATGGCCTTCGGTGGGACGGTGCCCATCGGAGGGCTGATCGCGGGCCCGATCATCGACACCACCTCGGTCACGGTGGTGGTGCTGGTGGGCGCGGCGACGGCCGCGTTGCTCGTGCCCTTCGCCGATCTGCGTGACCCCCCCGGACACACCCCCACCCTCGCAGACCAACAAGGCTGAGACGACCGACCTGAGCCGTGCGGCTCATTTTCCGCTGCCTGCTCGCGCCTGCCTCAACGGCGGACCTGGGCCGCCGATGGAGGAAGCGGCTGGTGCTGCGGCGGTGGATCCGGACCTGGACACCACGGTCCGCGAGGAAGCGGCCACGGTTCGCTAGCGTGCCGGATCCAGGGAAACGGGCGGACGCGTCGCTGGAGGGAGGGTTACGCGCGAGATGACGACCGCTGAGGCCACTGCAGCGGTGCACGGCGGACCGGCTCCGGACCCTGCCCGCCGGTCGGGCACCTCGCTCCCGGCAGGTCCGACCCCAGCCCTCGAGCGCGCCACCACCCCACTCCGGATCGAGTCCCGTGGCAGCCGAGCGGCCAAGCGGTGCTTCGACCTGCTCATCGGCATCCCGCTGCTCATGCTCTCGCTGCCCCTGCTCGCCGTGCTCGTCGTGGCGGTGCGGCTGAGCACACCGGGGCCGGCGCTGTTTCGCCAGCGACGCCCCGGACGAGGCGGTGAGACCTTCACGATCTACAAGCTCCGCACCATGCGGGTCGACGCGGAAGACGTCCTGTTCGCCGATCCGGCCCTCTACGAGGAGTTCGTGGCCAGCGGCTACAAGCTGCCACTCGACCGAGACCCCCGGGTCACGCCCGTCGGTCGGTTCCTGCGCCGCACCAGCCTCGACGAGCTGCCACAGCTCATCAACGTCGTGCTCGGGACCATGAGCCTGGTGGGGCCACGCCCGGTTCTGCTCGATCAGGCCGAAGCCCTCTACGGCGACGACATCGAGCTGTACTTCGCGGTCAAGCCGGGCATGACCGGCCTGTGGCAGGTGAGCGGACGCAGCTCGCTCACCCACGAGGAGCGCGCGGAGCTCGACCGGCAGTATGTACGCTGCTGGACGCCCGCGCTCGACGTGGTGCTGCTGGCCCGTACGGTGCCAGCGGTGCTCGCTGCTCGCGGCGCCTACTGAGCACACCGCTCCCGCATGAACGACCATCCGCGCCCGCCGCGCATCCTGCACGTCGCCCAGCCCACCATCGCCGGTGTGGCGGTGTTCGTGCGCAACGTGGCCCGCCACCAGCACCGCATCGGCTGGGAGGTCACCGTCGCCTGCCCGTCCGACGGCTGGCTCTCCTCGGAGCTGCGGGCCGAAGGCGTGGACGTCGCCACCTGGGAAGCCACCCGCAACCCCGGCCCGAGCCTGCTCGCCGAGGTGCGACACCTCACGCCCATCATCCGCGAGGTGGCGCCCGACCTCGTCTACCTGCACTCGGCCAAGGCCGGCCTCGCCGGGCGGCTGGCGGTGCGCCGACGGATCCCCACCCTGTTCGAACCCAACGCCTGGTCGTTCCACCCCTCCGGGCCGTTCCGACCGCTGGCCCGGATCTGGGAACGGGTGGCGTCGCGGTGGGTGGACCTGTTCGTCATGGTGAGCGAGACCGAGGCCGCCCAAGGCCGGGAAGTCGGCGTGCGCGGCCACTACGTGACCATCCCCCACGGGGTCGACCCCGAGGCGTTCCCGTTCAGCGACGCCACGGCACGCGCCCAGGCCCGTCACGATCTCGGGCTGCCCGACACGCCGATCGCGGTGTGCGTCGGCCGGCTGTGCGAACAGAAGGGCCAGGACCTGCTCTTCGACGCCTGGCCCCGGGTGCTCGATCGGGTGCCCGATGCGCAGCTGGTGCTGGTCGGTGACGGACCGGACGGCCCCGCGCTGCGGGCGGCAGCACCGCCGCAGGTGTTCTTCGCCGGTGATCGCGCCGACGTCCACCGCTGGCTCACCGCCGCCGATGTCGCCGCGGTGTCGTCCCGATGGGAGGCGGGCATCAGCTTCGCCACCATCGAAGCATGGTCCACCGGCCGCCCCGTGGTCACCTTCGACATGTCGGGCATGGGCACCCATATCCGCGACTGCGGCGCGGCGGTGCCGCTGGGTGACACCACCCGCTTCGCCGAGGAGCTGGCGGTGCGTCTCGACGATCCCGTGCGCTGCGAGCAGGAAGGACTCGCCGGACGCCGGCGAGTGGAGCGCGAGCTGTCCGAGCAGCGCTCCGTGGAGGCGGTGACCGCCGCCGCGCAGCGCCTCCTGGAGGAGCGACGGAGTGGGGCGAGGTGAGCACCCCGTCGAACGACGCCGGCCCCACGTTCCTCGTCATCGGGGCGGCGCGGAGCGGCACGACGTTGCTCTGCCACGTGCTGAACCGCCACCCCGACGTCTTCCTCACCGACCCGAAGGAACCCCACTTCCTGGCCTTCGCCGGCCAGCGCCTCGACTTCCAGGGTCCGGGCGACGCCGATTCGATCAACCGCTTCGCCGTCACCGACGAGGCGAGATGGCGGGCGCTCTTCGAGCCGGGAGCGGGCCACCTCCAGCGCGGCGAGGGGTCGGTGTCGACGCTCTACCACCCCGAGGCCGCGATCGGGAACATCCGGCGCTGCTGCCCCGAGGTGAAGCTGATCGCGCTGCTCCGCGACCCGGTGGAACGGGCCTTCTCCGCCTACAGCTACCTGGTCGGCCGGGGATGGGAGACGGAGAGCTTCGAGCGGGCGCTGGAGCTCGAGGAGCAGCGCCGGGCGAGCGGCTGGCATCACCTGTGGCACTACACCCGCATGGGCTTCTACGCCCGCCAGCTCGCGCCGTTCCTCGACGCGTTCGGTCGGGATCGGCTGCTCGTCATCGGCTATGAGGACCTGGTGGCACAGCCCGCCACCGGACTCGGTGAGGTCTTCGCGTTCCTGGGGCTGGACCAGCGCGGCATCGAGGATCTCGGTGCGGAAGTCAACGTCAGCGGCCGGCCGCAGAGCCGGGCCCTCACCGGGGCCATGAACTGGCTGCGCCGCCACGAAGGCCCCCGTGCGCTGGTGCGCACGGTCGTGCCGTTCAGGTTGCGCGAGTGGGTCCGCCGCACGAACCTCGAGCGGATGGACCTGCCCGGCGAGACCCGCCCCATGCTCGAGGCGCTGTACGCGCCGGAGCGCCGCGAGCTGGCCGAGCTCCTCGGTGAGGATGCCCCGTCGTGGGTGCATCGGCCGTGAGCAGCGCGCCGCCACCCGATTTCGTCATCGCCGGCGCGGCCAAGTCGGGGACCACCGCGCTCTACCAGTACCTCGCGGAGCACCCCCGGCTGTTCCTCACCGATCCCAAGGAGCCGCACTACTTCGCGCTGGCGGGCACCCGCCCGGCGTTCACCGGCCCGGGTGACGACCGGACCATCAACCGGCTGGCGGTCACCGACCGTGGGCGGTACCTCGCCCTGTACGAGGGAGCCGCTCCCGGCTCGCTGCGGGGAGAGGCGTCGGTGTCCACCCTCTACGACGAGGACGCGCCCCGGCGCCTGCACGAGCACAACCCCGCGGCCCGCGTCATTTGCATCCTGCGCGACCCCGCCGACCGTGCCTTCTCCGCCTACAGCTTCATGCGCACCCGGACCTTCGAGCCCTGTGAGCAGTTCGAGCAGGCCCTCGACGACGAGCCACGCCGGATCGCCGCCGGCTGGCACCACATCTGGCACTACCAGGCCATGGGGCGCTACGCCGAGCAGCTCGCACGGCTGTTCGAGGTGTTCCCCCGCGAGCAGGTGCTGGTGCTCCTCTACGAGGAGTTCGCGCGCCAGCCGCAGGCGGTGCTCGAGCGGACCTACCGCTTCCTCGGGGTCGAGCCGATCACCCCCACCGTCACCCCCGAACCGCACCGTTCGGGAGAGCCCCGCTTCAAAACCCTGAGCCGGGTGGTGAACACCCCGCACCCGGCCAAGCGGGTGCTCGGTCGCATCGTGCCATCGGGCGCCCGGGCCAAGCTCCGCTCCCTGGTGGGGCGCCACAACGTGGTGCGGGGCTCCTATGGAACCCAGACGAGAGAACGTCTCGTCGCCGGCTTCGCCGACGACATCGCCCGGCTGGAGACGCTCCTGGCAGTGGACCTGTCGACGTGGCGAACGATCGTGAGGGACGGCCCGCCGTGACCTCGGAGGCGGCGAACGTCCTGTTCACGCTCCGCCTGCCGGATCGCACCGGCGCGGCGCAGATGGCCTTGCAGGTATCCCGTGCCTTCCGCCGGCGTGGTCACGGGGTCACGCTGGTCCACGGGCCGCTCCCCCCGGAGGAGCCGTCGATCGTCCCCGACTTCTGCGAGATCGGCGCCACCACCGTCGAGGAGACGCGCCTGGACCGACCGTGGAGCCCGCTGCTCGTGTCCGATCTCGCGGGTCGGGCGAGGCGTGCCGGGGCGCGAGCGATCATCGGCGTGAACCAGCGCGACCGGCTCCCCGCGGTGCTGGCCGCGGCGCGGGCCAACATCCCCGCCGTCGTGATGGTGCAGAACCAGCACCACTTCTGGGGCAACGGGTTGATCTCCCGAGCCAAACGGGTCGCTTACCGACAGACGGTCGGGCGCTACACCACGCTGGCCGTGTGCACCTCGGAGGTGGTGAAGTCCCAGATCGTGCGCTTCGGGGTACCGGACGCGAAGACCGTGGTGCTGCCCAACGGCATCGAGCCCGCGCCGGCGCGCCCGCCCCTCGACCCCTGGCGCCGTCGCGAGCTGCTCGACGACCTGGGCCTCGACGACCGCCGGTTCGTGTTCGTGTCGGTCGGCCGCCTGGACCCGCAGAAGGGCCACGACCTGCTGATCGACGCCTTCGCACGCACCCCCGCCCTGGCCGAGCGGGTGCAACTGGCGATCGTCGGCGCGGGCGGCACCGGCGATCAGCTCCGGGCCCGCTGGCCGGACGAGCTGCGGGATCGAGTCCGCAACGCGGGGCTGGACACGACGATCCGCTTCCTCGGGTGGCGCAGCGACGTCGCCGACGTCCTGGCCGCCGCCGACGGGTACGTGCACGCCGCCCGCTGGGAGGGCCCGGCCCTGCCGCTGGCGGTGATGGAGGCCATGGCCGCGGGCCTTCCCACGATCTTCACCGACTGCTCCGGTCCGCCCCCGTGGTTCGAGGAGGGCCTGGACGGTCTCATGGTCCGCGCTGGCGACCCCGGCGCGCTGGCGCGGGCACTCGCTCGCGTGGCCGCCATGAGCGACGACGACCGCCGGGCCATGGGCGCGAGGGCCTCCGCGCTGATCCGCGAGCACTACGCGATCGACGACATCGCGGACCGCTTCGTGGAGCTGGTGGTGGGGACCTGGGCATGAGCACCGGCCGGATCGACCCCGAACAGCGGCGCGTGGCCGGGGGCGAGCGGAGCGATCACGTCGTGATGACCCTGCGGCGCCCGGACCGCACCGGCGCCGCCCGCATGGCCCTCGGCTACGCCCGGGCGCTGCTGCGAGCTGGCCACCGGGTGACCCTGCTGCACGGGGCCATGCCCGCCGACGCGCCCTCGATCATCGGCGACTTCGCCGAGGTGGGGGTGAGCACCGTGCCGTGCCGCCGCATGGAGCAACCGTGGAACCCGCTGCAGGCTCGCGACCTCGCTCGCCACGCGCAGGCCGCCGGGGCGTCCTGCATCATCGGCGTGAACCAGCGGGACCGGGTGCCGGCGCTGGTCGCGGCCCGGCGCCTCGGGGTGCCAGGCATCCTGATGGTCCAGAACCAGCACCGGTTTCACGGCCCGAAGCCGGTGGCGGCGCTCAAGCAGGCAGTCTACGGGCGCTCCGTCGCCCGGCTCACGACGCTGGCCGTGTGCACCTCCGAGGTGGTCCGCGGGGAGGTTCTCGCGCAGGGGGTGCCGCTCGATCGCACGGTCGTGCTCCCCAACGGCATCGACCTGGCGCCCTTCCGCCCAGCGCTGGCCGACGGGAAACGGGAACGTCTGCGCCACGAGCTCGGGGCGGACCCCGATCGCCTGCTGGTGCTCAGCGTGGGCCGTCTCGACCTCCAGAAGGGCCACGACATCCTTGTGGAAGCCCTCGCCGAGGCACCCGATCTGGCCGAGCGCCTGCAGGTGGTGATCGTCGGCGACGGTGGAGGACCCGACGCACCCCGACGCAACCAGGAGTTCGTCCGCTCGCTGCACGAGCGCGTCCGGCGGGCCGGCCTCGAGCGCACGGTGCGCTTCGCCGGCTGGCGCGACGACGTGCCCGACCTGCTGCGGGCCTCGGACGGCTACGTGCACGCCGCCCGCTGGGAGGGCTCCTCGCTGGCGGTGATGGAGGCCATGGCCGCGGGCTGCCCGGTGGTGTTCACCGACTGCAGTGGCGAACCACCCCACTACCGCGACGGCATCGACGGGATGATGGTCCGCACCGGTGATCCCGGCGCGCTGCGAGCAGGGCTGCGGCGGATGCTCTCGCTCGGCGCCGAGCAGCGGGCCCAGATGGGGGCGAGCGCGCGACGCCTGGCCTTCACCCACTTCGGGGTCGACGCGCTCGGTGACCGCTTCGCCGAACTGGTGACCGCGACGCTGCGGTGAATGCCAGGGTTGGTCCGGCGCCTCAGCCGGGCCCGTCGGCCGAGGGCGAGATCCCGGCCGGCGCCAGCAGGTTCCGTCTCGAGGGCAGGAACGGATGGGTCCAGATGCCCAGTTGGCGATGGGCGAGCCACCACAGCGCCACGAAGCTGCCGGCGGTGGTCGAGGCGGACGCGATGGCCAGGGCCTCCACCCCCCAGAGGCGGGCCGCCACGAGATCCGCGACCACCGACGATGCCAGTGAACCGACGCTGAACACCAGCATCAGGCGCTCGAAGCCGCACAGGTTCAACACGTTGCCGCTCAGCCCGAGGGCCACGATCACCAGCTGCCCGAGCGCCAGGGTCACGAGCAGCGGCGCCGCAGCCCGGTAGCTCTCGCCCAGCACCAGCGCCAGCATCGGACCGGCGAACAAGACGCAGATCAGTAGGGCGCCCGCCGAGGGGATCGTCACGATCGTGCCCGCTCGCCGCACCCGCCGCTCCAGCTCCTCCATCCGACCCAGCGCGTGCAGGGCCGGGATGGCCGCGAGCAGCGTGAACTGCGCGGCGGTGAGCGGAACCCGGACCACGTTCATCAGTCGCAGGGCCCCGGCGTAGAGACCGGTGTCGCCTTCGGACAGGGTCGCCCCCGCGATCCACAGGTCGACCTGGAGGCTGAGGAACAGCGCCACCTGGGTCACCATGAACGGGAAGCCGGCCCAGGCCAGGTGCTTCGGCGCGGCCGGAGGAGACGTGGTGGTCGTCCTCGGAGTCACCTCCCGGGCCCGGGCCAGGAACACCGCCACCGCGAGCGCGGCGGCCAGGGCGGCGGCGACCAGGTTCAACACCAGCGCAGCATCGGCTGTTCGAGGCCGGAACAACGACCACGCGCTCAACACCAGGAACCCGAGCGCCACCGCCGCGCCGCCGCTCGGCCCCGACGCCACGTTGGCGATCCGGTACTCGCCCAGCGCCCGGATGACATCGGCCAGCACGAGCAGCAGGCCCAGCACCAGCGCCAGGGCCGCCGTCAGCACCACCGTGCGACCCCAACCGATCACCACCGATCCGGTGAGCACCGTGCCGAGGACCCCGAGCGGAGCGACGAGCCCGAACGCCCCGAAGGCGGAGACGATCACCGAACGGGCCGCTCCCTGGTCCCCGTGCGCCAGCAGCGAGGCCACGTCCCGCAGCGCCGCCCGGTTCAACCCACCCGCCACCGCGATGGAGCCACCCACCGCGATGCTCGACGCCACCGAGAACCGACCGAACTCGTCGGTGCCCAACGAGCGGGCCAGCACCATGGCGATCGCCGTCGACGCGACGAGCCCCGCCACCCGCGAACCCAGCGCCCAGGTGGCCGGCGCGGTGCGACGAATCCCGCGGGCGAACCGACTGCGAACCGTCGCCGTCATGCCGGCGCCACCGGGGCGACGCCTGCCGGCGCCGCGGCACCGCCGTTGGTCGCTTCGTGGCCGCGCCTGGTCGCCCCCAGCACGGTCGACACGATCACCAGCGGGATGCACCAGCGCACCCACTCGAGGGGCGTCTCGACACCCACGCCGAGCTGGATCACCTGCAACGCGACCACGGCGGAGGTCACGAAGGCGAGGGGATGCTCACGGGACGAGCGCAACGCGAACCCGAGCATCCCCAACACCACCCCGGAGAGCACCCCGCCGAACCCGACGCCGAGGATGCCGAAGTTGAGGTACCACTCGCCCACCGCCCCCGGAGGCCAGCCGTTGACCGTGTCCGGCTCGTACACCCGCCGGAAC
>NZ_DAIUCK010000033.1:0-29613 GCF_036846205.1 Rhabdothermincola sp.
CCTGCGGCCTCCACCGCCACGGCCGTGGCCTCCACCCGGTCCACCTCCACCGCCACTCGTCGGGTCCAGCGGCAGGTCCCCACCGGGCAGCGGCAGCGGCCAGCGCCCGCCGATGCGCCGCTGCTCGTTGGCGTTGAACCACTCGTAGTTCCTGCCCTCGGGATCCGGCTCCCGACTCAAGCGGGGGTAGTGAACTGGCACGCGGGCGTCGACCGGGCCGCGGGCGGCCTGCAGGAACGCCTCGAGGATCCCGATTGGGATACTCTTGGACGGGTACATCTTGCGGACCTCCTCCTCGAACGCGGCGGCCAGCCCGGACCAGTCGTCATCTGCGGGCTCGTCGAGTTGGCGCCAGGCGTCGGCGACGGTCGAGCCCTTCGCCAACGACGTGGCCTCCTGGTCGATCTCGATCCGTACCGAACCGAACCCGAGCGGCTTGCCGCCGCCCAGGCGGTGATGGCAGTCCTCGGGCAGGTTCAGCAGCCACAGCAGTGCCCCGAGCTCGACGTCGGAGAGGTTCTCCACCGACAGCGTGGTCTCGAACACCGCTCCCGGCCGGACCCAGGCGGTGATCGAGCGGTTCTGGTTGTCCCGCTGGGGGCTGCCGTTCTCGTCCGGTCGTCGGTACTCCTGGGCGCCGGGTCCCTGTTGGGTGCGGTCCTGGGTCGGGTTCTCCCAGCAGCCGGGCCCGAGCCCGGCGTGGTGCACGTACACCTTCCGGCCCCGCAGCCCCGAACCCTTGACGTACAGCTCGCTCTTGTCCGCTCCCTGGGGCACCGGGGTGCCGTGCTGGTCGGCGGCCGCGTAGAAGCGAGCCTGCTCCGGCTTCGGGGTGCTGAGGATGGCGAGGGGCACGCCCTCGTCATCGAACCGCTCCACCGGCTTGGCGCTGGTGCAGGTCACCGGCCCGACCCGCAGCTGGCCCCGGTAGGCGCCGTGGCCCGTCTGGTTCACCCAGCCGAACACCCGGTCCGCAGGGCTGAGCTCCTTAAGGGTCGTCGCCGGGCGTAGCGACGGGTCGAGCAGCTCGCCGGGCGCGACCTCGAACTTTTTGCGCTTACGACCTTTTCGATCGCTGAGGCGGTGGTCCTGGTCCTCGTCGTCCTTCAAGATCCTGTTCCCGTGCACACCCGGTCCGTCCTCCGAACTGAGGCGGTGGTCCTGGTCCTCGTCGTCCTTGGAGATCCCGAACCGGGAGTCGAAGATCCCGAACCGGGAGTTCGTCACCGCTTCGTAGGCGGCGCGCAGCATGCCCTTCACCGATGTGGGCGGGAGGTAGGGACGGCCGGCGGGGTCGAGACGCAGCGGCAGCACCTGGTGGTCTTCGTTGTCCTTAAGGTTAAGGACGCGCTTGGCCGAGGCGTCGGGGATGAGCAGAGGCGTCGTGGTGGTGATCCGCACCCGGATGCGCCCGGACCACCCGTCGGGGTGGCGGCGGTGGTGGCCCCAGGGCACCCGGTCGCCGAGCTCGGTCCGCTCGGCGGCACCCTTACGCGGTGGGGCGGGCACGAAGGTGTACGGGTTGACGAACCTGTCGCCGGCCTCGGGCGCCGGCTGGCCGCGTTCCGGGCGTGGTGCACCGGTAGGGCGCACGTGCTTGGCCTTGCCGCCCTTCGGTCGGCCGTTCTCCTTCGCCGCCATCTCGAACGTCACCTCCTGGCCTTCGAGGGAGCTCCGATCCTCTTGCCACCTCCTCTGCAGCCCCTCGTCGAGCGTGGCGGGGTCGACGGTGAAGGCGCGTGATTCTCCCGGGACGCGGACCCGGAGCACGGGCTCACCCGTCTCGCCGTGGCGGGCGACGGTGAGGGTGCCGTCGAAGTCGGGCATGTCAGAGCACCTCCCAGCCGCAGAGCAGCTCGTCGATCACCATCGCGTTGCCGTGCTCGTCCGCACCGACGACCTCGGTGGTGGTGAGCCGCACGGACTTCCCCGGATCGGCTTCGACGGGGACGTCGATCGTGCCGACCTGCCCGCTGTGGAGCCGGGACCACCCGGCGCTGCTCGCCTCCACGGTGCCCCACAGCAGGTACCCACCACCTTCGACCGTGGCCCGCACCGGGATGGATGCCTGCTCAGGGTCCTCAGGGCCGAGGCTCACGAGCACGGCGTCGCCGCCCGTGGGGGTGGCCCGCCAGCGAAGCTCGGCGGACGCATTGAACGCGCGGACCTCGTAGGCACCGCGAAGATCCACGGTGCCATCCGAGCCGGCGGCGCGTCCCTCCCCGTCGACGGTGAGCACCAGGTAAGCACGCGGGGTGGACACGAGGGCGGCGCCCTCTCCGGCTACCGACGTGAACCACCGCAGCGCCTCGTCGAGATCGGCCCCCCGGCGGTGGTAGCGCAGGACCGGCCCGCCGGGTTTCACCTCCTGCAGGTCGAGTACCGCGTCAGTCATGGTCGGCGACCTCCGTCATCGGGCCCGACGCGGCGACCGCGGCCTGCCACGCGGGGAGCAGGGATGCCCGGGCGGCGGCCAGGGCGTCGTCGAGGGTGCCGCCGGGGAAGGCGTCGAACCCGTCGGGCACCTCGATCGTGACCCGCCCGACCCGCACCGCCCCCATGCCGCGGTTGACCCCGTAGCCGAGCGGGAGGTCACCGGTGGCGAGGTCCCGCAGCACCACGAGCAACAGACACAGCGCCGGACCCCGGACCCGCTCGGGCAGGCGGGCCAGGTCGACCCGCAGACGCAGCGGCTCCCACTGCAGAGCGTGCGGTTCGAGGGCACTGAACAGCAGGTGTTCGGCCGCGCCTCCCGTCCAGCGGTCGACAGCCACGTGGAACGCCGGCTGGAAGTGGGCCAGTCCAGCGTCTGTCAGCGCGGCGCGCAGAGCGGCGATGTCGTCGGGGTCGCTTTCCCGTTTGGCGGCGCGGATCACCGCGTCCCAGGCGTCGGCGGGGAAAGCATCGACCGAGAAGCAGTCGTCCACCGCCAGCGCGCCCCGGCCCGGCACAGGTTCGACGTCCACCGGCGACCCTTTCGGTTCGTCACGGCTCTCCTCGCCGGCATCGGATTGACTGCCATCCCCAGCTCGGCCGTTCGACGGCCGGTCCCTTCGTGCCCGGGCGGCGGCGCCGAAGAGCCAGTGCACGAGCTCGAGCGCCGGGTCGGCGAGCTGGTCGAGGAACCGTGCTGTGGAGGGCGTGCTCCCGACGCCGGGCGGTGCGAGCTCGCTTTCCCGCAGTGTCCGCACGACCAGCTCCGCCCGCTGACGCAGCGCCCCCTTGATCGAGGAGCCGGGGAGCACCAGTGCGACGCGGGTGGTGCCAGTAGCCGCGTCGCGGTCGAACGCCCCGGTGAGCGGCAGGGTGTCGACCGCCCGGCCTTCGAGCGCCGCCTTGACCATCAGCGGGCCGTCCGGCGCCCACTCGACGGTGATGGCGAGCTCGCCGGGGTCGGCGCAGGCGGCCCGCTCGAGCAGCTCGGTGGTGACGTCGGCACCACCGCGGAGGGCCTCGAGGGTGGCCTGCCGGTCGCGGAACGACAAGCGATGGGCGGTGAAAGACTCGGGCACCGCCCGGACCCGCCCCAGACCCCTGGTGCCGCTGGCCCCGACCGTGAGCCCCCGTGCCCCACTGAGCAGACCGGCGAGCTCGTCGGTCACGCGATCCACCCCGGCGGTCGCCCCGCCGACCGCGGGCACGTCCACCGTGACCACCACGTCGAAGGTGGTCCCCCTGGGGATGACCTCGCGCACGTACTTGATGTGCTCAGCGGTGGTGCCGGTGTAGCGGTCGATGCCGATGCCGTCGCGCCACTCGAGCGGGCCGGAGAGCCGGAGCACCGCGTCGTCGACGGTGACGAGCCCAGCGGCGGTGTCCTCGGAGCGGTCCTCGGGCCGGCCACCCCACACCGCCTCCACGGCCCGGCGAGCCTCGGGGTCGGCGCCGGCGGCGCGCTCGCAGGCGGCCCGCAGCACCCCTGCGAGGCTCGTGCCGGGCACGACCGGCCGGAACCGGCCGTCGAGCGCCACGGTGAGGTCGACCTCCGGGTCACCTGCGACCCCGCCGACGTGGAGGGGGGTCAGCGCCTCGAAGGTGGCCGACAGGCGGAGCCGTTCGTGCAGCAGGCGGGTCACCCTCTCTCCTCCTCTTCCTCTGCGGCGCGGTCGTCGTCCCCCGAGCCCAGGCGCAGCTGCGCTCGCACCGCCGAGCCGACCAGGGCACGCACGGCGAAGCGCCACAGCTCGGCCCGCTGGTGGGCGGCCCCGTTGGGGGTGGCGACGAGCTCGGTCTCCGGCAGATCCAGGGCCAACCACACCGCGTCGGGGTCCGAGAGCAGCCGGTCCAGGGCGTCGAGGGCCCGGCCCGGCCACTTGTCGCGCCGGTTCGCGACCGAGCGGAGCTGCGTGAGCCAGTCACGGGCCCGCTCGGGGCCTGAGGAGGTCTCCAAGCCGGCGAGCACTTGGCGCAGTGCGCCGAGCTGGCTCGGCGGTGAGGCCTGGCCGGTCGGGTACCAACCGAGCGCGCCCTGGCAGCGAGCCTGGTCGGCGACCAGCGCGGTCGAGGCCCGCATGATGGCGGCGCGCCAGGCGGCGCGCTCGACGGTGCGGGCCAGCTCCAGGTCGTCGCGGTCTGCGTCATCGCCGAGCAGCGGCGGATGAGCCCCTTCGACACCACCGCCTCCGGTGCCGATGGACCCGGCAGCGGACCCTGCGGGCGTGTCCGATGGGACGGACTCGACGAGCGCCGGGTCGTTGATCCGCACCTGCCCGAACCCTTCGGCGGTGCGCAGGCCGATCCCGGCGTGCTCGAGCTCGGCGACCTTCGCCCCGTCGACGGGATCGCACAGCTCGAACACCACGACGGAGCCGCCTTTGAGCCCGACCAAGGCACCGCGAGGCAGGCCCCAGGTGGCGTGCCAGGACTCGCGCCGCACCGGTTCGACGGCGGCGGTGATCAACCCGCCGGGGGGCTCGGGGTGCTCGAGCCGGCAACCGAGCGCAGCCTCGAGGGTGGCCTGTAGTCCGGCGACCGACGGCGTCGGGCGGTGCCGCCCGTCGACGAGCAGCGCGTCCGACCACAGCCACACCACCAGCTGGTCACCGGACTCGTAGCGCTCGGGGTGTCGGGCGGTGGTGGGTGTCACGGCGGGCCCGATGGTCACTTCGGCCAGCCCGTAGTCGTCCTTCTTCGAGCGCCCGAGCTCCACCCGCTCGGGCAACGGCGGCTCGTCGCCCGCAGCGAGCTGTTCGGCGAGCGTGCCACGGACCCGCAGCTCACCGGTGAGCAGGGTGCCCTCCGGGAGCGCCTCATAGGTGAACACGCCGCCCACTTCGGAGGTGGGGCGCTGGCGGTCGTCGTCGATGGTGGCGTGGGTCACCGCCATGCGCGCAGGGACCGTGGGTTGATGGGGCGCGTCGTCGGTGACGACGCCGCGCCGCACCGGCTTGATCTGCACACTCTCCGACGGGGCCTCGGTGAGGCGGTTGTAGATCGTGGCGTCGTCGCCGCCCTTGGGTCGGGCGAGCGTGAGGGGAGCGGGGTGCGCGGGCGAGCCGTCCGGGCTGGGCACGAGGTCGGTGACGATCAGCTCCCCGGCGCGCAGGTGCTCGGCGAGGTCGATGCCCCGGGCGGCGAGCGCCCGACCGAGTGCGCCGAGCAGCAGCGTGCCCGGCACCACGTCGAGTGACAGGCCGACGTTGCCCCGGACCCGGTCGGGGGCGAGGATGGGCGTGAGCGCCCGCACCGTCACCGGGTAGACCAACCACGACCCGCCCCGAACCGGCTCGCCGGGAACCGTGTCACCCCGTCCGGTGGCTCGAGCCGCGCCGCCGGCAGGGGCCTGCGTGACCCCGGTGCCGCCGTGGTTTCCCGGCACCGGCGGGGGATCGGACTCGGCGAGCCAGTCGAGCCACGGGCCGGGATCCTCGGCGCCGGCGAGCTCGAACGTGCAGCGTCCCGAGCCGCGACGCCGGTTGCCGCCGAGCCGCTCCACGAACCGTGCGCCGGCCACGAGCAACGCCTCGGCCGCGGTCGCCGTCGGGTCGTCGAGCGGCCGGTCGGGTGCTCCCAGGCGGACCTGGGCCTCGAGCACCGATCCGCAACGGGCCTGTTCCTCGAAGCGCAGGTGCCGGTCGAGTGCCCGGCCGCTCGCCGGGTCGATCCGTACCCCTGGCTTGACGAAGGTCACCGCTTCCAGCAGCCGAGGGCGCCCGGACAGCGCCGCCCGGAGCGCCGGACGCAACCTCGCCGGGCGCACCGACAGCGCCGCGCGCCCCGGTGCACGCCCCCCCCGGGAGGGCTCCGCGCCGAACAGGTGGGTGACGAGCGACTGCCAGCCGGTCCCGCCGTCGCCGTCGAGTCCCGCCGCCACCTGCTCGCAGGCGTCGCGCCAGATCCCGGTAGGGTCTTGGCCGGCACGTAGGGCAGCCCGTCGCTGTCGCGCCGGACCAGCCGGTCCACCTCGCGGGGCCGTCCGGTGCCGGTCCCGACGTGCCAGTCGCTGTGGAACCGGACCCGCAGGCACAGCTCGGGCCCGAGCCGGGGTGGGGTCGAGGCCATCAGGCAGGCACCTCCTCGATCCGGTCCTCCTCGGATGGGGCGTCGTTTCCGGATGGGTCATCACCGGATGGACCGTTTCCGGTTGAACCGCCGCAGAGGAGAAACTCGGCGGCTTCCATCGCGTCGAGGAACGACGTGCGCACCACCCCCGCCTCGGACGGCGCGTCGTCGGTGAACAGCGAGCACTCGGGACCGTCGGCGAGGTCGGCGGCGTCGGGGTAGCGGTCCCGCAGGAGCCGGAAGCGGAACTCGGCCTCGTCACGGCCGAGGAACAGCCCGGCCCGCAGGTCGTGGGTCTGGCTGCTCGGCAGGCGGCGTCGCCCGTCGTCGTCACGGGCCTGCAGAGTGTTCACCCGGGTTTCGAGGTGCTCCCAGCCTCGGCCCTCGAACCAGGAGGTCTCAGGTTGGCCCTCGGCGGGGGTGGTCTCGGGTCGGTCCTCGGCCGGGGTGATCACGTAGGGGCGGGTGTAGAGCCGGGTCTTCCCGTCGTCAGCGGTCATGAGCGAGCGCAGCCGGTGCAGGTCGGTGGCACCTGCGTCGAACAGGATGTGGAAGTCGATCGCCGAGCAGGGCACCGGCCCGCTCCGGCCGTCGAGCACCGGGGCGTGGCGCTTGACCTGCTTGGCCGAGGCCGTGAGCTCTTCGGCGAGGTCGTAGGCCGCCGAGAAGGGGTAGTGCGGCTTGACGATCGCGACCCCGGCGCAGGCGCCGAGGCGTGGGGCGCCCGACGCCGCCTCGGCGATGTCGGCCAGGATGCCGTTGCGTGTGCTCCGGTCGGCGCTGCGGCATTCGAAGGCCCGCAGGTAGGCGACGGCCAGGTCCAGCGCGAGGCGTCCGTCGCAGAGCAGGGTGACGTCGTCGCCGCCGAGCACGATCGGCACGACGAGCCGGTCACGGCGGGCGTCCATCTTTGCCAGGGCGGCGCCCATCTCGGCGAGTGCGTCGCGCAGCGCCCCGACGCCGGTCTCATCGAGCGCCAGGGAGAAGCGCCGCAGGGCGTCGACGTAGCAGCGGTTCCGCTTCGCGAGGTCGGACTCCTGCAGGAGACCCGCCTTCTCGAGCACGGCATAGAAGTCGACGAAGATGGCCCCGACCCCATTGCCGTCGGCGTGCACGACCCCCAGCCAGTCGAGACGCTCGAAGGCGGTCTCGAGGTCGTCGATCGTGCGAGCCACGTCTGCATCGAGCAGATTCCCCATGCGTTGACGGCCGGCCTCGGCAGCGGCCCGGGCGGCCATGATCGACACCGAGCGAGGCATGGGCACCCCTTCAGGAGCACGGCGGTCGAGCACCCCGGCGGGCAGGCCACTGGTGGCACAGCGCGCCCCGATCGGGATCCCCGGGAAGCGTTCGACCGGACCGGCCCGACCCGCCCGGATCCCCCCGAAGGCTCGATACAGTGAGAGGGACACCTCATGGATGCTGTCGTTCGACCAGTCGAACCGGTCCGACACCGCGCCGCACAGGTCGAGGCCAGGGGCTTCAGCCAGGGCACGGGAGGTCACTTGCCACACCAGACGCTCGGCGTCCTCGCGCTCGCGAACGAGCACGAGCGCCTTGCCCGAGGCGGCGATGATCACCTCGGCGCGCGAGTCGTCCTCGATCCGGGGGTTCTTCTCAGGAGACTCGAGGTGCTCTGCGATGCCGTTCGGTGCGGGAGCCGGCTTGCCAGTGAGCTCGCCGACGGCCTCGAGCACCCAGGTGGTGCCCGCCCGGGCGGTCAACTCGGAGGCGCCGAGGTTCTCGACCAGCTTGTTCGTGTCGAAGATGTAGCGCTGGTTGCCCGATGTCTCGAACAGCACCAAGTGCATCTCCAACTGCATCTCACCAACCTCCCGCTCATGCACCCCGGAACCGCCGCCGGTACATAGCACATCGTGCTCGCTCGTGGGGGCTCCGGATTTGACGAGACATCGGGGTGGACCCGCAGAGCGGCCGCCGACGGCCGCTCGCGCTCACGGGCCCCGGCGAGATCGTGGATCCAGTGGTGGGCGTAGCGTGTGCGCATTCGGAGTCCTTCTGCAGCGTGCGGTCGGCTGCCGGTTCCGCTTTCCTTCGGCCGTCCGCCGTGCGCGGATGACGGAAACTCGGCTGCACGCCCCCGCGCCTGCGGTGCGCCTTCCGTCACCAGCGGGTGGCAGAACCCCACGACGAACCCCACGACCGAGGAGGGACGAACATGCGGGTACCGGAGGAGTGTCAGGCCGAGCTGGGCAGCGACGAGTGGTGGGATCACTTCGACGCCCTGACCCGGGCGGCCGCCGAGATCGACCGGGAGCTGGCCTGGGTGACCGTGCTCATGCACTCGCTGGTGGCCGAGCCCGCACTCGACATCGAGCACCTGCTCGACTCGGTTGACGACCTTCACGACCCGGCACCGTCGGCCGCGGAGCTGAGAGGAGGCCCATGCTGCTCGCGATCGCCACCGTGGGAACCCAGGACCTGCAACATGATCTGTTCAAAGCGTTCGGCGAGGAAAAGGGGCTGGGACCGAGCCCGTGGGTGGACGCCCGCCTGCTCGCTCAGACCCTGACCGAGGAGTTCGACAACGCCGGGGACCAACGGCAGCAGAGGATCCGCGAGTTCTTCGCCGACGACGTGGTGCGCAACGGGCCGTGCTACCGGGCCCTCGACGAGCAGGCACCGGATGGCTGGGCGCTTGCGCTGATCGCCTCCGAGCAGCCGGAGACCGTCGACGACCGCTTCCGCAGGGGGGACACGATCGGCACGGCCCGGCTGCTCAAGGAGGCCTTCGCCGTGCTGCGCCCGCAGGTCACGGTACTCGACCCCTACCCGCTGACCGTCAACCCCGCGGAGCTGAGCGACGAGCTTGACGCGCAGGTGCGCCGGGCTCTCGAGGACGCGCTGGCCGAGCTGCGGTCCGCCCGTCGAAAGGTCGACGGGCTCGTGGCGCTCACGGTGGGCGGCACCCCGGCGATGCGCCTGCTGACCGAGCGGGCGGTGGCGCTCAGCCCGCTCCCGTCGAGGGTCCTGCTCCCCGACCCCCACACCGGCGAGGCGAACGAGCGGTCGCTGACCCGGCTGCTGGTGGCCGACACGGTGCAGGCCCGCATCGACGCCGGGGTGGTGGCCGCAGCGCGCGGCGCCCGGTTCCGTCAGGCGCTCCACACCCTCGACACGCACGGCGCGCTGCTCGGCGACGGCTCCGACCTGGAGGCGGCCCGGCAGGCCTGCCGAATCGGCCTGCGGGTGGTCGATGGGGACACTCCGTGGGTCTCCAACGACGACCGCAGAGGCGGGGTGCCGGAGTCCCTCTGGGCGATCGAGGAGCGCCGCCGAGCCGACCCGGTCGGTACCCAGCTCGCGGCCCGCATCGAAGAGGTCGCCATCGCCAGTCGGGAGCACCGGCTCCGGGACGCCGTGGTGGGGTGGGTGAGCGTCGCCGAGGTGCTCCCGCTGCTGTGGGTGACCCGCCGGCTGGGGGGAGACGATGGGCCCACCACGGTGTCGCAGGTCGAATCCCACCTCAAGGGCCTCAAGGGGGCGTCCTGCAACCGGCAGAAGGAACGTGCGGTCCACAACCCCGAAAAGGACAGGGGGGACGCGACCAGCCTCGCTCGGGCGGCCGCCGATTGCGCGACCGCGCCCTGCGGGGTCTGCCCCCTGCGCGACGACCTGCGCCTCACCGGCGACCCCGACGGCGCCCGCCTGTCAGGTTGGCTGCGCGACATGGGGCACAGCGGGCAGCTGATCCGTCTCCGGAACCGGTGGGTCCATGGTCTCCATGCCGACGGGGCCGACCTGGCCGAGGCCACCAAGGAGGGGCTCGCCGGGGCGTACCGGGACCTGCCGGGCTACACGGGCGGCAGCGGCGCCGCCGAGGGCCTGCGCTACGTGTACGAACAGTTGTGCGGCGAACCGCCTCCGCCGGTGCTCGCCACCATCGCCGACGCGGTCGCCGGTGCGCTCGATGCCGTCTCCGCTGAACGGCGCCCGCGGGGACGGGATTGATCGGCGAGCGGGCGGCATCCTCGGTCCGGTGGACCACACCGCGCCACCGGTGGGCAGGGAGGGATCGGCCGGCGAGCTGTGCCGTGCCCACCGCAGCCCGTCAAGGCACTCCCGCCGGTGGCCGGGACTCCCCACCCCCCGAGCGGGTACGGTCGATGTCGTGGGAAACGGCGGTTCCAACCTGGCGGCGTTCCGGCGGGTGCTGCGCAGCGCCGATGATGTCGAGCTGTGCCGCCGACTCGCCGAGGAGGCCGATCCGGAGCGGCGCCTTGCCATCCGGGCGGTGCTCGGCGAGCGGTGGCGCCCGCTGCTCACCCGCCGGGCTCGGGAGCTGTGCTGCCAGTCGAGCCGCCTCGAATCGTGCCGCTACCCGGCGTGTGACCATGGGTGGTGCGACGAGTTCGTCGAGCTGACCCTCACCCGGCTGCTCGGGCGCGACGGCGGGCGATCCGGCACCGCCGTCGAGGCGGCCTGCAACCCGGCCACCACTCAGGACGACCTGCGCGCCCTGGTGGGCAGGCAGAGCTCGGATTTCAAGTGGGAGGATGTGCAGCGCGCCCGGCAACGCACGATGGGCCTGCCCCAGCGGGTCGACGTCTTCCTGCGCCAGTGCCCCCACCGAGAGTGCTTCCAGCGCCAGCTCGACGCGGTGCTCGCCGGCCACGGCCACCCATGCTGCGCCGGCGCGCCGACCGAGCTGCTCTCGTGGGCGAAGGCCCTGTTCTTCGACGCCTGCCAGCCCGCGGCCGAGCGCATCGACCACGAGCGTGTGGCCCGCTACCTGGCCCGCGACGGCGCCGAGCTCAAGGAGACGCTCAACCGCTCTGCCGACCTGCCGGCTCCGCTGCGGGACCTGATCGACGCGGTCGACGAGGGCATGCGCACGATGAACGAGCACCGCTGCCTCGTGTGCCTGCCCGGTGACGAGCGCCTCACGGCCGCCCGCGAGCTGATCGGGCGGGCCCGGCCCGGCGCCGATCCGGCGCAGGTGACCGAGGCCAACGCCGTCGCCGTCGCCGCGGCCGCCTGGCGGGTCCTCGGACTCGAGCCGATGTGGCACGACCGCTACATCGAGGCCACCCGCCAGGCCAACCACTCCCCGACCGCTGGGCGGGATGGGCCAGTGGGCGACACTGGGAGGAAACAGCGGTGACCGGCTTCGGGTTCGAGCCGCCGAGCGTCGAGTTCCCACCCGGACTCGTCGATCGCCGCGGATTCCGGCTACGACCGGGATCGGCGGTGGCCGTGCGCACGGGTGCGCACGTCGGGCTGTCGGGCGAGGTGGTGGCGTGGGCCGGCGAGCGCGGCGTCGAGGTGCTCGCCGGCGAGCGGCTCGTCTCCGTCGATCCGTCCGACCTCGAGCGCACCGATGCCCGCCTCGACGCGCCGGTCACGGTCGGGCTCACGGTCCTCGAGCCGGACCCGGTGCCGACGCTGCTCGTGGTGACGGTCGGCAACCGGGACCTGGTCCCTCGAGCCACCGAGGACTCGCCGTTCCCTCGGCCCGGGGACTTCCCGGTCGAGCACACCCCCGGCGGTCCCCCGTCGGCGAGCGCCCGGCGCGTGTCGGCGCGAGCGTGGGGGGCCGCTTGCCTGGAAGTGCTGGAGCGCCACCCGGAGCATGATCGGGCAGTGCTCGTGGCCGAGCATCTCGACGCCCCGATCGTCGGGCGGGTGCTCCGGGAGGCGGCCCTGCCGGCGGTGCTCGACCGGCTGGTGTTCGTGGTGACCGACCAGGACCCGGCCCACCCCGACGACACCGTGGCGTTCGGGGAGCTACTGCGTTGGTGGGTGGCGGGCAGCGCCTTCGATCGGGATCGGCCGATCCGCTCCGTCGAGCTGCCGATCGTGTTGCACCACGCCCCACATGTGCTGCAGACCGTGGTGCACGTCGTGTCCGAGGCGCTCGCACCCCTCGTCGGAGGTGTGCAGCGGGTGGCTGTGGCCCGCAGCGGTGGCACCCCGGCGATGGGGTTCGGGACGCTCCTCGCGGCGCTTGCGGTTGCCGGCCCTGAGCAGGTGGTGCGCGACATCGACGTGCCGCTCGACCAGCCGATCATCGAGATGGACGTGGGTCCCGGCCATCCGCTGCACGCGCTCAGGTAGACCGGCGAGGCCGACTTCGACCGCCGGCCGGCTCCTGACCCACGAGCACACACCCGGATCCCCCCACCGAACTTGGGTGTCACACCTCCTCCGTACGATCGCTCCATGCCAGGTGATCCCATCGTCTACGGGCTCGACATCGAGACCGACACGGCGACCGACGGGCTCGACCCTCGGGTGGGGCGGGTGCTCGCCGCTGCGGTAGCCGGTCCCGGCGGGGAGGTGGTCCTCGCCCACCACGACGAAGCCGCCCTGCTGCGGGAGCTCGACCGGTGGCTCGCCGAGCTCACGCCGGGCGTGCTGGTCACCTGGAACGGGGCGGCGTTCGATCTGCCCTACCTCGCTACCCGGGCCGAGATCAACCAGGTGCAGCTCGGCCTGCAGCTGGTGCCCGACCCGTCACTGCGCCTGCGGGGCCGCCCGCTGCCCGGCCACCAGGGCGCCTACCGGGCTCGCTGGCACGGTCACCGCCACCTCGACGCGTTCCGGGTGTTCCGGGCCGACGTGGGCCGCACGTTCGGGCTGCCGTGCGGGCTCAAACCACTGGCCAGCCTGGCCGGGTTGGCCCCGGTCGACGCCGACGCGTCCCGGGTGCACGAGCTCGACCCGGCGGTGATGCACGCCTACGTCGCCAGCGACGCCCGCTGCGCCCGCGCGCTGGCCCTCGGGCGCTGGCCCACCGCCGCGGCCAGCATCGATCGACTCGGCACGCACGCGGCCGGCCAGCCGGCGCCGGCCATCGACGCTCACTCGGCGCTCGCCGGGAGCCTCCTACGATGAGCGCCGTGCCAGCGCGACGGAAGCGGGCGACGTCCACCTCCAACTTCGGGGTGGGCAAGCGGGAGAGTCACGACTCCTCCGAGTTCTACGCCCGCTTCGCCGCCCCGACGATCTCCAACGACGCCACCGTCAACCGCCAGCCCATCGTCGACTGGATCCAGTGCCTCGACGCCCGAGACATGGCGCGGGGTACCCCACGGTTGGAGCCGAATTCGGTCGCGCTGGTGGTGACCTCACCTCCCTACTTCGCCGGCAAGGCCTACGAGGAGGCGCTCGGCGAGGGCCACATCCCGGCCTCCTACGTCGAGTACCTCGAGATGCTCACCGACGTCTTCGCGGCCTGCGTCGAGGTGCTCGAGCCGGGCGGGCGGCTGGCGGTCAACGTCGCCAACCTCGGCCGCAAGCCGTTCCGGTCGCTCGCTGCGGACGTGGTCGGCATCCTCCAGGACCGGCTCAAGCTCCTGCTCCGGGGCGAGATCATCTGGCGCAAGGCGGAGGGGGCCTCGGGCAACTGCGCCTGGGGGTCGTTCCAGAGCGCCTCCAACCCGGTGCTGCGCGATCTCACCGAGCGGGTGATCGTCGCCTCCAAGGGCCGCTTCGACCGGGCGATCCCGAAACCCGACCGGGCCGAGCGGGGCCTGCCCCACGAAGACACCATCGCCAAAGAAGACTTCATGACCTGGACCACCGACGTGTGGGACATCCCCACTGAGAGCGCCACCCGCCTCGGCCACCCCGCCCCGTTCCCGGTGGAGCTGCCGCAGCGGCTCATCGAGCTCTACACCTACCGGGGCGACGTGGTGCTCGACCCGTTCATGGGGTCGGGCAGCACCGCGGTGGCGGCCATCAACACCCACCGGCACTTCGTCGGCTACGACACCGATCCCTCCTACGTCGCCGCGGCCGTCGAGCGGGCGCAGCGCGCCCTGGAGGCCCGCGAGGAGCGGGAGCGCTCCCGGGCCGATCATCGCTGGTGGTACGTCCCACCCCCATCTACCGGTGACGACCACCCCGATGACTTCCAGAGCCGAGCGGTGCGCGAAGGGCGGATGGCGAAAGAGCTCGCCCGGGAGATCCTCGAGCAGGCGGGGTTCACCGACATCACCGTGGACCGCAAGGTCGCCGCGGGGGTGGAGGTCAACTTCGTCTGCAAGGACGCGCTTGGCAACAACTGGTATGTCGACGTGTCCGGGGCGTTCAGCCGGGGGAACAGCCGCGCCGGGCTCCGCCGCACCGACACCCTCTGGAAGGCGCTCGGCAAGGCCGCGGTCATCCGGGCCTCCGGCCACGAGGCCTACCGGCTGGTGCTGCTCACCACCAACCTCCCACCCCGCCACAGCGCCGGCGGCAAGGCGCTGCAGGCCGCGCTCGGTCCCGACAACCTCGTCTTCGACGCCATCGAGATGCTCTCGGTCGAAGGCCAGCGGCGCCTCGCCGCCTACGCACAGCAAGGCCCGGAACCGGTCCCCGCGGGCGGCTGAGCATCGGTGGCCAGCAGCAAGACCCACCTCACCGAGCTGGGCACGGCCCTCGGGCTGGTGCACGACCCCACCGAACGCTGGCCCGCTGATCTCGAAGCCGTCGAGCTGCCCGGCATCGACCGGTCGGTGTGGCAGCCGGTCATCCTGCCCGAGGCCCGCCAGGGTGGCCCCAACCGGGGCCTGCTCCTGCGAGCGGTCGCCAACGGCCAGGCGTTCCGCCACCACGTGCTGCGAGGCCGCCGCCCCGAGCTCATCGAATGGTCGGGCGGCGCGCGATCGGTGTGGACCTCCGACGTACCCCGTGACCTCACCGTCGAGGGGGTCTGGTTCATCCAAGCCAAGTACGACTCGCGCTGTGTGCTCAACACCTCGCCGGGCTCGCTGGTGGACGAGTTGCTCGCCGACCACACGATCGAGTCGAGGGTGTCGTGGTTCGAGGAGGTGGCCCTCGACGAACTGCAAGCCTTCTACGAGCAGGCCCGCGCCCAGCTCCCGCTCAGCTCGCTCCCCGACGACGTGCGCGACCTCGACACCCAGGCCAGGGCCCAGTTGAAGGCCTCGATGCGCGCTCGGGCACCCTCCCCGGGCGAGGAGGCCGCCTACGCCGAGCTCTGCCGAGCCGTGTCGGTCGAGACCACCCTGCGCTGGCGGCGCCGCATCGAGGGCGCCACCCTCCCCCAGCGCACCCAGATGCTGTTCCGCATGCTGCGCATCGCCGGCGGCCCCTACTGGTTGCTCGGCACGAAAGGGCGGTCCCCCGTGCGACTCCGGGTCTGCGACACCCGCAGCTGGCGCGACCGCTACGAGCTGCGACGCTTCGCGGTGCTCGACGCCCACGCCGGCCAGCCACAGGTCGACTGGCGAGCCCAGATCACCGACAAGGCCACCAAGGCCACCACCATCGTGGAGGGCTACTGCGAGATCCGCTGGTCGCACGGCAAGCTGCAGGGCAACCCCGAGTGCAAGGTGCAGGTCACCACCCCGCTCGAACGGATCCCCGGCTACGAGCCGATGGAGCCCACCGCCTACCGCCACCGCTGAGCAGCGGCGGTGTAAGGGCGGCGGCGCCGGCGGCGGTGATCACCCGCCGAGGTGCCCCGGCTCCTGCGAGACCGATACCGGCGCGGCCTCGCGCACCGCTCGCAGGCGTCCCCGCTCCGCGGCGGCCGCGGCCCTGGCACCCTCGGGCACCGGCAACGAGAACCCGGTGTAGAGCACCCGGCGCTCCCGCTCCACCGGGGGCTGGGCCATGTGCAGCGTGCACGACAGGTGGACGGTGACGTCGCCGGTGGCGGTCGGCAGGTCGACCTCGGGCAGGTCGTTGCCTTCGCGCACGAACGCCGGCCACACCAGCGCCCGGTGCGAGCCCGCCAGCACCCGCAGCTGCCCCGACCGGGCGTCGGCCCCGGTGACCGAGATGCCCACGGTCAAGCTGCAGCACTCGTAGCTGTGACGGCCGAGGCTGCAGTCCTTGTGCCAGGGCACGTCCGAGATGCCCTCGACCACCCCGATCGGTTTGAACAACGCTTCGACGCGGTTGTTCGCCCGCCGTTGACCGAACACGTGGCCGTCCCCGGGCAGCTCACCGAGGGCGAGGAAACGACGATCCTCGAGCAACTCGGCGGTGGCGGGCGAAAGGGCGTCGAAGCCCTGCATGCGTACCACCCGTCGATCGCCGGACGCGGTGGTGGCCCACCACGACCGGCCGTCACCAGGGTGGAACGACGGCGCGGCGCGGTCCATGTCGGCGGACACCGCGGCCATCTCCGCCTCGGTGAACACCCCGCGCAGGTGCAGGAAGCCGGCCTGCTCCAGGAACCAGCGCATCTCATCGGGGTCATCGGTCAGGCTGAACGAACGGTGCAGGTCGAGGGGGTGGCCATCTCGGTCCTCGAAGCGCACCGCGCCCGGGGTGTGGATCGGTGTGCCGTCGAGCGCGGCCCGTAACACCAGCCACCAGTCGAGCAGGTCACCCAGCTTGCCTTCTGGTTGGTCGAGGCGCCCGGACGAGAACAGACCCATGAACGAGACCTGGTCGCGCACCAGGTCCGCGACCTGCTCGTGAGTGAGACGCACCCGCGCCCGGCGGCCTCCGCCACCCGCGATCGCCTCGCCCGCTCGCACCTGCACCCGCCCCGCCGACGCCTGCAGCGACCAGGTCGCGCCGGGCAGCTCGATCACCAGCGGGCGTGGGTCCAGCAGGGCCAGACCCGGTCCGATCCCCTCGCGGTGCCGGTCGAGCCCCTCGGGCAGCTGCAGCTCGAAGAAGGCCTGGGTATCGAAGGGGGTCGGTGGCCCATCGATCCGGGTCCGCAGATCGACCGACATCGCGCCTCCTCGGGTGCAGGCTCCGGATCGCCGGTCCGACCGACGCTCCGACCGGGGTGGCCCTAAGGTTACGCCGGCTCGCGCCGCGGGGGCCCGGGGCGAGCGAGGGGGTCAGTGTGAAGGGGACACACCACTGCCCCGGCACCGGGGCGGTGCGGGGATCGTGGATCACGGCGCTGATCGCTGTGGCGTTCACGATGGTGATCGGCGCCTGCACGGGAGCTGGCAGCACCGACGACCGGTCGGCAGCGGATGACACCGCCGTGGAACCGGTGCACGGCGGCGCACTGGTGGTGGGTACCAGCAGCGAGGTCGACGGCTTCAACCCGCTCGCCAGCCAGTGGTCCGCACCCGGTTTCGAGATCGCCCGCGCCGTGCTCGACCCGCTGGTCGTCATGGACCGCGACGGCAACTGGCAGCCCTACCTGGCGAAGGCGTTCGTTCCCAACGAGGACTTCACCACCTGGACCATCGAGCTGCGACCCGAGGTCAGGTTCCACAACGGCGAGCCGCTCGACGCGGACGCGCTGATCGTCTACCTCGACGGGGTGGTGGCCAGCCCGCTGGCGTCGGTGTCGCTGCCGGAGCGGCCCACCATCACCAAGCTCGACGACCTCACCGTGCAGGTGGGCTTCACCCGACCCTGGTCGTCGATGCCGCTCACCTTCGCCGACCAACCCGGCTACGTGATCGCTCCGGAGCAGGTGCGCTCGGGCGACACCAGGCACCCCATCGGCACCGGGCCGTTCGTCTTCGAGGAATGGGTGCCCGACCGGTCATTCAAGGCGGTGCGCAACCCGGACTACTGGCGGGAGGGGCTTCCCTACGTCGACCGCATCGAGTTCCGCCCCATGCCCGACCCGACCACCCGCTTCAACGCCCTGCGCACCGGTGAGATCCAGGTGGCCGAGGCCAACGGGACGGGCGCCCGCGACCTCGCCTCGCTGGCGGCTGATGGTCTGCGGGTGGTCGACGACGTGGACATGACCGGCATCCACGTCCTGCTGATGAACCTCGACGCGCCGCCCACCGACGACCTGCGGGTGCGCCAGGCGATCGTGGAGGGCATCGACCGGGAAGCGTTCCGGGCGGTGCTGTTCGACGAGTCGTTCCCGATCGTGTCCGAGCCCTACCCGGAGGGCAATCGCTGGTACGCGGACAACGGCTACCCCGCCTTCGACCCGGTTCACGCCCGTGAGCTGGTCGCCTCCTACGAGGCCGAGTACGGCCCGCTGCGGCTGCAGATCCTGGCCATCGCCGCAGGCAATGCGCTACGGCCCGTGGAGTACTTGAAAGAGGTGCTGGCCGGCGTGGGCATCGAGGTGGAGATCGTGGGGCTGGAAACGGTCAGCTTCGTGCAACGCTTCGTCGGCGGTGACTACCAGGCGGTCTACCTCGGTGGGTTCTTCGGGTACGCCGATCCCGATGGGATGCACCACTTCGTGGTGTCCTCCAACGCCGATCCGGACAAGCCGATCAAGCTCAACTTCGCCCGGCACCGCAGCGAGGTGGTCGACCAGGCGCTGGCGGCCCAGCGACGTACCGCTGACCCCACGATCCGGGCGCAGGAGTGGGCCAAGGTCTGGCGGGCGTTCGCCACGGACCTGCCGTACGTGTTCCTGATCCAGGACCGATCCGCCTACGTCACCGCGGCGAACGTCCACGGCTTCACCGGCTTCACCGCCCCCGATGGTGCACCGCTGCCAGCCATCAATCGCTGGACCCCGTTCTTCACCTCGGCGTTCATCGCCCGCTGACCAGTTCCTGTCACACCTCCCGCTCATACTGCCGATGGGCTCGCGATCCCCCGCCGGTGCCGCTTCGAGCTGCACCACGGGTCGCCGGATACCACGTCGCCGCACGACGCACACGGTCGAAGGATCGACCAGGCGGCTCGTCACCGAAGGGATCGCACCATGGCCACCTCACTCACCGACACCCGCCTCCGCCACCTGGCGGGCAGTCTCCTCGCCACCGCTGAACCTGGCGATCCGCCGATCGCCTTCGGGGTCTCATGGGCCTCGGGCGAGGTCGAGCTCCACTTCCGCGACCTCGTGGCTGGCGATCCTGCTGCCGAGCTACGGGGCTTCCGAGCGCCGGAGTCGTGGTGGGCGTTCGGCGTCGTCGCACACGTGCGGACCCGCTGCCTCGACACCGGCGCGGTCCTCGCCGAGCACCAGCCCTTCGTGCACCTGGTCGCCCGCTCCGGGGAGCAGGTCACCGTGCTCGACAGCGGAGGGGTCGATCCGCTGCCCGTGTGCAGCGCCGGCGGCCCGCACGGCCGTCTGTCCGACGCCTGCGCCCGGGTGCTGGCCCTGCCGACCCCGCCACCGCCGGCCGACTCCGGCCTGCTGCTCGCGACCCTCTGGCTCGACGCGGTCGCCCGGCGCGCTCAGGCCGAGCCGGGTAGCCCGCCCTTCTGGCCCGACGTCGTCGCCCTGCTCCCACTCAGCACCTCCGTTGCGCACGGTGACCCGGCCGAGTCCGGAGACGTCGTCAGCGCGCTCGGCCCCGTGTTCGCCCACACCTGGCCGTGGGGCCGGCTGCGCTCGTCGTGTGCCGCGGGTATGGGCCCGCTCGGCGCGATCGACGCCACCATCGCGGCGTGGGCGGACGAAGGCACCTTCGCCCGGCTCGCCCTGGAACCGTTCCCCGACCTGCCCGACCTGGTCGCCCTGCTCGACGCGCTGCTGGCGCCACCAGTCGCTCGGCGCATCCACGAGACGCTCACCGCCTGGGGGCTGTCCCGGTGGCCGGATCCGGATGGCCTCGGCGGCGGCGCCGGCCACGGTACGGTGGTCAGGCCACACCACTCCGCTGTCGGCGACACGATGGGGCCACATCTCGGGACGTTCGCCCCTGGAGCCGACCGCAACCGGCTCGGAGGATGAGCCCACCATGAGCGAGGTCGTCTTCGAGGGGATCACCAAGCGGTTCGGCGAGGTCACCGCCGTCGACCGCCTCACCCTCGAGGTACGCAACGAGGAGTTCATGGTGCTGCTCGGCCCGTCGGGCTGCGGCAAGACCACCGCCCTGCGCATGGTGGCCGGCCTCGAGACCATCACCGAGGGCACCCTGCGCATCGGCGACCGGGTGGTCAACGACATCGAGGCGAAAGACCGCAACGTCTCGATGGTGTTCCAGAGCTACGCGCTCTACCCGCACATGACGGTGGCGAAGAACATCGAATCCCCGCTGGTGGCCCGCAAGTTCGCGGTCAACGGCGGCCCACCCCGCAAGCTGAACAAGTCCGAACGCCAGGCGCGCATCGACGAGGCAGCCCGCACGCTCGGGCTCACCGAGCTGCTGGGCCGCAAGCCGGCCGCGCTGTCGGGGGGTCAGCGCCAGCGGGTGGCGCTGGCTCGAGCGATCGTGAGCCGGCCGGCCGCGTTCCTGATGGACGAACCGCTGTCGAACCTCGACGCGAAGCTGCGCGCCCAGACCCGCCTCGAGCTGGTCTCGCTCCACGAGCGTCTCGCAACGACCTTCCTCTACGTCACCCACGACCAGGTCGAGGCCATGACCATGGCCTCCCGCATCGCCATCCTCAACGACGGACGCCTCCAGCAGGTCGGCCCTCCGCAAGCGGTCTACGAGCGTCCGCACAACCTCTTCGTGGCCCGCTTCATCGGCAGTCCTCCTATGAACACGATCGAGGGCAGGTTCGTGGTGGACGCGGGTGAGGCGTTCGTGGACCTCGGCGCCGGGCGGTTCCGTGTCGCCGATGTGGGAGGCGAGCCGGTGGCTCACGACACCCGGGTGGTCGTCGGCGTGCGGCCCGAACACCTGGTGATCGGCGGCGGTGCCGGCGCGGTCGAGGCCACCGTGGTGGCGGTGGAATGGCTGGGGCACGAGCGCCACGTGGTCTGCGAGCTGGCTGGCTCCCAGGTCACCATCCGCGAGCCCTCGGAGGGCGCGGGCCCCAAGGCCGGTGAAAAGGTACGACTCGGCGTCGAAGGTGCGAACGCGGTGCACCTCTTCGACCCCTCCACGACGGAGCGCCTCAATTGACCATCGAGGCCGAGCCGGTCGCGCGACCCGCCCGGGGCAGCGTCGAGGCGGCACCGCCGCACGAGGTCCGCCACCTGTCCCGCAAGGTGAAGGACAACCTCCTGGCCGTGGCGTTTCTGGCGCCCTCGGCCGCCATCTTCGGTTGGTTCTTCTTCTATCCCCTCTACCGCCTCTTCTACCTGGGGCTGCACCAGCAGAACCGCTTCGGCACCGCCGAGCGGTACGTGGGCTGGCCCCAGTTCGCCGACGTGCTCGGCGGCGACAACTTCCGCTCCGGGCTCGAGATCAGCGGCCGGTACGTGCTCTACACCGTGCCCCTGGGCCTGGTGCTCGGGGTCCTGCTCGCGGTGGCGGCCAACCGGCACCTGCGGGGCATCAAGGTCTTCCAGACGATCTTCGCCTCGACCGTGGCCAGCTCCGTGGCCGTGGCCTCCGTCGTTTTCTTCGTGCTGATCAACCCGCAAGCGGGGTACTTCCGCGACGTCGGCTTCCTCAGCCTGTCCAACCCCGACACCGCGCTGCGAGGGGTCGCGCTGTCCTCGGTGTGGCAGAACCTCGGGTTGACGTTCATCATCGTGCTGGCCGGGCTGCAGGCCGTGCCCGACGAGATCTATGAAGCCGCCACGCTCGACGGCTACGGGCCGGTGCGCCGCTTCTTCCGGGTGACCCTGCCGCTCATTTCGCCCACGCTGATGTTCCTGGTGGTCGTGTTGGTGATATTCGCGCTCCAAGCCTTCGCCCAGATCGACATCCTCACCGCCGGCGGTCCAGCCGGCTCGACGGAAACGCTGGTGTTCAAGATCTTCAACAGCCAGCAGCCGCTCAGCCAGGGTGAGGGTGCGGTGATGGCGATCGGGCTGTTCGCGGTCACCCTGGTCGTGTCCCTGGCCCAGTTCCTCATCCTCGAGAAGCGGGTGCACTATGGGAGTTGACGCCACCCAGGCCACCTGGAAAAAGGTGCTGTGGTACGTCGTACTCACGGCCCTGTCGCTCGTGGTGCTCTTCCCGGTGTGGATGACGCTGGTGCGCGCCCTGTCCACGCCGGCGGTGTACGTGCGAGAAGGTCAACCGCTCTACCCGGTGGCCATCCAATGGGACGTGTTCTCCCGGGCCTGGAGCCTCGGTGACCTCGGCGCCAAGATGCGCATCAGCGTGGTGGTGACCGCGATCATCGTCCTCGCGCAACTCGCCACGTCGGTCCTGGCCGCCTACGCGTTCTCGTTCCTCCGGTTCCCACTGCGGCGGGTGCTGTTCCTCGTGTTCATGGCCACCCTGATGTTGCCGATCGAGGTCACCCTGATCCCGAACGTGCAGACCATCCGCGGGCTCGGTTGGCTCAACTCCTACCCGGGCCTGGTGGCCCCGTTCCTCGCCACAGCCTTCGGCACCTTCCTCATCCGGCAAGGTTTCCTGGGCATCCCGCGTGACCTGCGCGACGCGGCCCAGCTCGACGGCTACGGGCACCTGGCCTTCCTGTGGCGAGTGGCCATACCGGTCACCCGACCGGTGATCGCGTCGTTCGCGGTGATCTCGTTCCTCGCCGCGTGGAACCAGTACACCTGGCCCCGGGCGGTGGTCACCGAGGGACGCTGGGAGACGATCCAGATCGGCTTGAAGTCCCTGTCGGCCAGCACCGTCGAGCAGGGGAACGTGGGGCTCGCGGCCGCCCTGCTCGCCGCGCTACCGGTGCTGGCGCTGCTCATCTTCCTGCAACGTCAACTCATCCGTGGCCTGACCGCCGGCGCGGTGAAGGGCTGATGAGATCAGGACAAGGAGGTCTCGTGCGTACTCATCGACCCCGCCGGATCGCCACCGTCACCGCGATCGCGCTGACCGTGCTGGTACTCGGCGCCTGCAGCGGCAGCGGTGGCAATGGTGCCAACAGCGGCTCCGCCGGCACGACCAGCCAGGCCAGCAAGGAGTTGCCGGCCTGCCCGGTCGGCGCGCTCGACGCCGCAACCCAGCCGGTGGAGGTCGTGCTCTGGTACGCCCTCAGCGCCAAGACCGAAGCCACGCTGCAAGCCCAGGTGAAGGCGTACAACGCCTCCCAGCCCCGGGTGCGGGTCCGAGCGGAGAACCAGGGGCCGTCCTACGAGGAGCTGCTCCGCAAGTTCGAGGCGACGTTGCCCACACCGCGAGACCTGCCCGACATCATCGTGAGCGAGGAGACCACGACCCGGTTCATGATCGACAGCGGCACGGTGCTTCCCGCCCAGTCGTGCCTCGACGCCGAGGGCCTCAGCACCGATCCGTTCGTGAAGCCAGCGGTCGACTACTTCTCGGTCGACGGCGTTCTCTACCCGGCCTCGGCCAGCCTCTCGGACATCCTCACCTACTACAACAAGAACCACTTCCGGCGGGCCGGTCTCGACCCGGACAAGCCACCGGCCACGCTGGCCGAGGTGCGGGAGTACGCCGAGAAGATCAAGGCCGCGGGCGTGGTCGACCGTCCGGTGGTCCTCAAGCTCGACTCGTGGTTCCTCGAGACGCAGCTGACCGGCAGCGGCGTGCCGCTGGTCAACAACGACAACGGCCGTGGCAACGGGGAGACGACGGAGGCCGCGTTCGTCGGTCCCGAGGCCCTCGCCGTGCTCCAATGGGTCAAGGACCTCAACGACGCCGGACTCCTCCAAGGCATCGCCGCCACGCCCGGTCAGGTGAACCACTACCTGGCCATGGCCCAGCAGAACGGCTCGATCCTGGTCGAGACCTCCACGGCGGCCACCTCGGTGAAGGCGTTCCTCGGTGGTGACACCAGCGTGGCCGCTGGGCTCGATGCCGGCAACGTCGACCTGGCCGCCCTCGACATCGGCGCCGGACCGGTCTACGGCATCGACGAAGCCGGCAAGGCACAGGTCGGCGGCAATGCGTTCTTCATGCTCAACACTTCCCCGCCCGCCGAGCAGGCCGGCGCCTGGGACTTCATGAAGTGGTGGAACCAGCTCGACCAGCAGGTCGTCTGGCACCTCGAGGGCTCGTATCTTCCCTGGCTGCGAGCAGCCGCCGAGGATCCCCGCATCCAGGCCTTCTGGAAGGACGACCTGGCGGGTCGCTGGCTCGCCATCGCCTACGACGAGATGATCACGGGCATCAACCCGAACTTCCCCGGCCCGCTCATCGGGCCCTACGACCGGTTCCGGGCGGCGATCCGCAAGGCCTTCGACTCCGTGGTGCTGTCGGGCACTGAGCCCCAGACCGCGCTGGACACCGCGGCGTCGGAGATCAACGCCGCCCTCGCGCAGTACAACGACACGAACTTCTGAGCAGCACATGATCCACACCACCCGCCGACCGGCCCTCCTCGCCGTCGCGCTCCTGCTCGCGTCCTGCGGGGGCGGCGGCGATGGGGCTGGAGGCAATGACGTGGGTACGGGTGGCGGCGAACAGGGCGCAACCACGCTCCTCCCTTCGTGCCCGGTGGGTGCGCTCGAGCAGGCCAGCGGGCCGGTGGAGGTGGTGGTGTGGACGTTCCTGCAAGCCAAGACCGGCGAGACCCTGCGGGCCCTGGCCGACCAGTACAACGCGGCGCAGAGCAAGGTCCGGGTGCGCATCGAGAACCAGGGGACCAACAACGATGAGGTGTGGCGCAAGTACCAGGCCGGCATCGGCGCTCGCGACCTGCCCGCCATCGCCATCCTGGACGACACCGTCACCGTCGCCATCGCGGACAGCGGCACGGTGCTCCCTGCGCAGTCCTGCATCGACGCCACCGGCTACGACACCAGCGACTTCCTCCGAGCGGGCATCGACTACTACACCATCGACGGCGTGCTCTACCCGGCCTCGCTCAACCTCTCCGGTGCGCTGCTCTACTACAACCGCCACCACTTCCGGCGGGCGAACCTCGACGTGAACGACACCCCGGCCACCCTGGCCGAGCTCCGGGACACCGCGCAGCGCATCAAGGACGCCGGGGTCGTCGCCACCCCGGTGGTGCTCAACCTCGGGCCACCTCTGATCGAGATGTGGCTGACCGGTGCCGGAGTGCCGATCGTCGACAACGACAATGGCCGGGGCGACAGCATCACCACCCGAGCAGCCTTCGACACCGACACCACGGTCGAGCTCTACACGTGGATCCAGGACATGGTGCGCGACGGCCTGCTCCGAGTGGTGCCCAACACTCCCGGCCAGATCGATCACTACCTCGCCATGGCCCAGCAGAACGCCTCGATGACCATCGAGACCTCCACCGCGGCCACCTCGATCGAGGCATTCCTGAATGGCGACCTGCGAGTCCCCGGGGGCACCGATTATCCAGACATCGACCTGCAGGCCCTCGACATCGGTGCCGCCGCCGTCCCGGGCATCCGCGAACCTGGTCGCCTGCAGATGGGCGGAGGCGCCTGGTACATCACCAACACCACCGCACCAGCGGTGCGAGCGGCCGCCTGGGACTTCATCACCTTCGTCAACTCCGTGCCGAGCCAGGTGCGCTGGAACCTCGAGGACGGCTACCTGCCTTTCAACGTGGCCGCAACACGCGACCCGGCGCTGATCGAATGGTGGTCCACCACGACCTCGGGCCGGTGGCTGGCACTCGCGTACGACGAGCTGCTGAACGGGGTCGACCCGCGCTTCCCAGGTCCGCTGATCGGTCCCCATGACGAGTTCCGGACAGCGATCCGGAACTCGATCGATTCAGTGGTCTTCGCCGGCGACGCGCCCGCGGACGCGTTACGTGTCGCAGCATCCGCCACCACCACGGCCCTTGAGCGCTACCAGGAGGAGGGCTTCTGACATGAGCACGCCAAGACGGTGGATCGCGAGCCTGGCGCTCGCGGCGCTGGTGACGTCCGGGTGCGGCGGCGGCAACAACACCAGCCAGGGGTCCGCCAGCGAGGGGCTGCCCCCCTGCCCGGTCGACGCGCTCGACACGGCCACCAGCCCGGTCGAGGTGGTGGTGTGGCACACCCAGCAGGCCCGGCCCCTCGACGCGCTCCAGCAGCTCGTCCAGCGCTACAACACCTCGCAGAACAAAGTGCGGGTCCGGCTCGAGAACCAGGGCACCAGCTATGAAGAGATCCAGCGCAAGTTCGCCGCCGCGGTGCCGTCGCGCCAGCTCCCCGCGCTGATCATGGTCGACGACACCTTCACCCAGTCGATGGCCGACAGCGGCGTCGTGCTGCCCGCGCAGTCCTGCATCGATGCCGAGGGCTACGACACCAGCGGCTTCGTGGAAACGGCCAAGAGCTACTACACGATCGACGGGGTCCTCTGGCCGGCGTCGGCGAACCTCGGCAACGTCTTGTTCTTCTACAACCGCGACCATTTCCGGGCCGCGGGACTCGACCCGGACCGCACCCCTTCGACGCTGGCGGAAGTCCGTGAGTACGCGGAGAAGATCAAAGCCGCGGGGGTGGTCGACCGGCCCCTGGTGCACGAGTTCTCATCGTGGAAGACGGAGTTCTGGCTCACCGGCGCCGGCTCCGCCGTGGTCGACAACGACAACGGGCGCGGCGGGGGTGAGACCACCGCGGGCACCCTGGCCGGCAACCCGCAGGCCCTCGAGCTGTACACCTGGTTCCAGCAGATGAACGCCGACGGCCTGCTCAACCCCGTGCCGTCGGTCGCCGGCCAGATCGACCAGTACCTGGCGATGGCCTACCGCCAGGCGTCGATGATGGTGGAGAGCTCCTCCGCGGCCACCTCGGTGGAAGCCTTCCTCGGCGGCAACCTCGACCTGTCCCGGATCGGCGCGGACGGGTTCGACCCCAGCCAGCTCAGCGGGCTGGACATCGGCGCGGGGGTGCTCCCCGCACTCGATGCCGATGCGGTCGGCAAGACGCAGATGGGTGGCGCGGCCTGGTACCTCATCGACACCGTGCCCGATCCGGTCAAGGCGGCAGCGTGGGACTTCATGAAGTTCATGAACAGCCCCGAGTCGCAGGCCGTGATGCTCATCGCCGGGTCGTACCTGCCCTACGTGAAAGCCGCGAACGACCTCCCCGAGGTCCGCGCGTTCTACTCGGGCAGCCTGTCGGGGCGCTGGTTGAAGATCGCCAACGACGAGATCGCCGACATCGATCCCAGCTTCCCCGGGCCGCTGATCGGCCCGTACTACGAGTTCCGCGAAGCGGTCCGCAAGAGCCAGGACGCTCTCATCTTCGGCGGCCGTTCACCGGAGCAGTCGCTCGACCAGGCTCAGCAGGAGATCGACGCGGCGATCAACCGGTACAACGACACGGCCTTCTGACCACGACCGCCGGGTCCGCCTGCCGCAGCCGCCCCGCTAGATTCGCTCGACGTGCCCGACCCGCCGCCGGAACACCCGGCGCAGCCGGCCGACCCGACTCGGCGCAAGCTCCTGTTGGTGGGCGGGTTCGCGGCCGCGAACGTGGTGCTGCTGCGAGGCCTGCCCCGGGGCGGGGAACCCGGCAGCGACCAGGTCCGGTTGGAGGTCACCGGAGAACGCATTCCACCCGGACCGCCGGCGATCGACGGCGCCGACCCGCCGCCCCCACCGGGGCACACCTTCACTCTCGTGATCTCCGGCGGGCGGGTGATCGATCCCGCGAGTGGCTTCGACGCGGTGGCCGACGTCGGTATCGACAGCGACCGCATCCGATCCATCTCCACCGAGCCGCTGGTCGGCACGAAGGTGCTCGATGCCACGGGGCTGGTGGTGGCACCGGGTTTCATCGACGTGTTGAGCTACGAGCCAAACCCGTACGGGGTGTGGAACAAGGTGGCCGACGGGGTGACCACCAACCTCGGCATGCACGGCATCAACAACACCGCGAAGGGCTTCTTCGAGTTCTACGGGAGCGACAGCCAGCGGCCCCCGGTGCACTACGGCGGCGCATTCGACAACCCGCACATGCGTGACGTCGAAGCGAAGCTCCCCACCAAAGCGGCCACTCCGGCACAGATCCAGCTTCTGGAGCGAGCGCTGGCGGAGGGCTTCGCCGACGGCTGGATCGGGCTCGACGTAGAGCCCGAGTACACCCCGTGGGTCACCACCGAGGAGATCGCCGCCCTGGCCGGGGTGGCCGCGCAGCACGGTATGCCGGTGTTCTCCCACATCCGCTACTCCTGGCCCGGCACCGCCCAGGAGGGCAGCCTGGCAGCGATCGACGAGCTGCTGGCCGTCGCGGAGCGCACCGGCGCCGCCGTGCACGTCGACCACATCACCTCCATGACCACCCACGTCATGGAGGAAGCCCTGGCTCGCCTCGACGAGGCTCGCTCCCGGGGCGTCGACGTCTCCGCCTGCGTGTACCCCTACGACTTCTGGGCCACGACCCTCGCCTCCGCCCGGTTCGCGGACGGCTGGCAGGAGCGCTTCCGCATCAGCTACAGCGACCTGGAACTGCCCGGCACCGGTGAGCGGCTGACCGAGGACAGCTTCCGCCGCTACCGGGCGGAGAACAAGCTGGTCGCCGCGCACGCCATCCCCGAGTCGGATCTGCGCCTGGCGCTCGAGACCCCCTGGGTGATGATCGGCAGTGACGCGATTCTCGAGGAGGGCGACAACAACCATCCTCGATGCTCGGGAACCTTCAGCCGCACCCTCGGTCGCTATGTACGCGACGAAGGGGTGCTTTCCCTCACCGACGCGCTGGCCAAGATGACCATCCTCCCCGCCCGGCGGCTCGAGGCTCGGGTGCCGGCGATGCGGCGTAAGGGCCGGCTGCAGATCGGGGCGGATGCGGATGTCACGGTGTTCGATCCGGCTACCGTCGCCGATCGGGCGACCATCGAAGATCCCGCACAGCCCTCGGTGGGCATCGAGTACGTGATCGTCGCCGGTCAGGTGGTCAAGGACCGGGCGGGGCTGCGCAAGGATGTCCGTCCGGGACGGCCGGTCACCCCGCAGTCGACCTGAACCTGGCGCAAGCGTTACGGGCACCCGGCAACGTCCACCGGGGGGTGATCAGGGAAGAGCAGCCGAGAGAGTTCCTCGCTGTCGGTGTCGTCCGTGTGAACGACCGTGTGCACCTCGGGCCACATCGCCAGGAGGTCACCGAGCTCGGCCGGCTTCCTCGCCACGTCAACGATCGCCCCTGACACCGAGAACCCACCGTGGCATGGCTCGCGTCCGACATCCTGTTCTCGCTCGACCGGCTCCGCGACCGGCCCGGGGACGGCGAGCGGCCTGGTCGAGCCCACCGGCTCGGTCGGTCGGCCAGGCGGGGCGAGGAACCCGTCAGCGGCGGGTCCCGGCGTGAGGCGCCAACCGCGCCGGCGGGTGTGCCAACTGCCGATTCCCATCACGGCGACGATAGCAGTGACGCCTGACACAGTGGCTGGGAGCAGACCAGTGTGGCGGTCGACCGTCGAGCCCGCGCTCGAAGCGGTCGAGGTCCTCGGCGAGCACCCCGTACGGGATTCGAACCCGTGTTGCCGGCGTGAGAGGCCGGTGTCCTAGGCCGCTAGACGAACGGGGCGGGAACCGGGCCACTCTAGCGGTCGCCGGCGTACGCCCCCAAAG
>NZ_DAIUCK010000034.1:0-29197 GCF_036846205.1 Rhabdothermincola sp.
CCCAGGAAGACCCCGTCCCCCAACCGGACGTTGCCGTTGACGAGCACGCCTGGGCTCAGCGTGACGTAGTCGCCCACCACACAGTCGTGCGACACCACCGCGTTGACGTTCAGGTGGGTGTGGCGCCCCAGGGTCACGTTGGTCGTCACCCGCGCCCCCGCGGCGAGGATCACCCCCGGCGCCAGCCGCAGGTCGGACCCGAGCGACGCCAGCGGGTGCACCAGCACCACCGCCTCCCGCCCACTCGCGCTGGCGGCTTCGTCGAGCCGGCGCCGGGCGGCAGGTGCGCCGATGCCGATCACGAACGCCGCGTCGTTGGCCTCCAGCCAGCCCGGCGGGCCCAGCACCCGCGCGCCGCGGCGCCCCACCAGCTCCCCGTCGGCCTCGTCCGCCAGGAACCCGAGGAACTCGTAGCTCGGTTCGACCGCGTTGACGGCCTCCACCACGTCGAGGGTCTCGCGACCGTGGCCGCCGGCTCCGAGGATGACCAGGGGCTGCATCGACCGCATCCCGAGCGGACCGTCACCCCGCGGCCGGCCGCTCGGGTGACGGCGCCGCCAGGGGGTCGTCGGTGGGATGCCCTTCGGCTCCTTCCCCGGAGAGCATCACCCACAGGGTCCGCCCGATGATCCGCAGGTCGAGCAGCAGCGACTGGGTGCGCACGTACTCCAGGTCGAGTTCGATGCGCTCCTCCCAGGGCAGCGCGTTGCGGCCGTTCACCTGCGCCAGGCCCGTGAGGCCGGGGCGCACGTCGAGGCGGTGCCGCTGCCGATCCGTGTAGCGCTCGACCTGGTAGGCGAGCGTGGGGCGCGGTCCGACGATGCTCATCTCCCCCCGCCACACGTTGAGGAGCTGGGGAAGCTCGTCGAGCGAGAACCGCCGCAGCCACTTGCCGGCGGTGGTGATGCGGCTGGCGTCGGGGAAGATCGGGTTGTCACCAGCGACCATCGTGCGGAACTTGAACACGGTGAACGGCCGCCCGCCCATGCCCACCCGCTCCTGGAGGAACAGCACCGGGCCGCGGGAGGTGACCTTGACCGCCAGCGCGCAGAGCAGCCCCACCACCAGGGCCGGGAGCCCGATCACGCACACGATGAGCAGGTCGAGTGCCCGCTTGCCGCGGTAGGGCCCGAACTCCTCAGGCACGCGCCGCCCTCCTCGAACGGAACCACTCGACGGTCGCCCGCAGCCCCGCCTCGAACGCCACCGGCTCCACGTCGGGGAACAGCTCACGCAGCCTGGTCGAGTCGGCCTGGGAGTGGCGGACATCGCCGGGTCGCGGTGACTGGTGCTCGACCTCGAGGGGAGCATCGAGGATGTCCCGCAGGAGCGCCACCACCGACAGCAGGTCGATGCGCGAGCCGAACGCGAGGTTCACCGGGCCCTCGCAGGTGACCCGGCGCACCACGGCCTCGGTGAGCACCTCGGTGACCGTGCCCACGAAGGTGAAGTCCCGGGACTGGCAGCCGTCACCGTGGATCGGCAGCGGCCGGTCACCGAGCGCGGCGTCCACGAAGGTCGGGATCACCGCCGCGTAGTCGTGCCCGGCCGGCTGCAGGGGGCCGAACACGTTGAAGAATCGGAAGGCGAGCACCGGCAGACCAAAGGAACGCTGGTAGGCCAGCGCGTAGGACTCGGTGGCCAGCTTGCTGGCCGCGTAGGGGCTCACCGGCATCGGCGCGAGGTGCTCCCGTTTGGGCAGCTCGGGGTTCGCGCCGTAGACGGACGACGACGACGCCACCACGACGTGCGCGCCACCGGCCCGGCGGGCGGCTTCGAGCACCTCGACCGTCCCGGTGGCGTTGACCAGGTGGGTGCGGACCGGATCGGCCAACGAGCGGGGCACGGAGCCACGAGCGGCGAGGTGCACGACGGTCGACGCGCCCACGCACACCCGGTCGAGCATCGCCGCGTCGAGGATCGAGCCTTCGACGAGATCCACGTCGAGGCCCTCGAGGTTCTCGAGCGAGCCGGTGGAGAGGTCGTCGATGACGGCGACCTCGGTGACGTCGGGATGGTCCAGCAGGCGGCGGCAGAGGTTGCCACCGATGAACCCCGCCCCGCCGGTGACCGTGACCTTCACAGCTCGTACCCGTACCGCTCGGCGGTGCGGGCCAGGCGGTCCCGCAGGGGGCCGGCCGGCAGGTCGTCGAAGGCGAGCGCCGCCCGGGTCTTCGTGTTGGTGGTGGTCGGCACCGCGGCGAGGGCCTGGTCGATCCGAGCCTGCTCGACGGTCAGCCCCAGCGTGCGCAGGATCTCCCCGATCCGTTCCGGGACCTGCTCGACCTGGTACCGCAGCAGGGCGTACGGCTCGCAGCGCTCGTTCCAGTCGACGTACCAGCGCATCGAGTCCGCCACCTCGTCCCCGGTGATCTCGAAGTGCTTGGCCACGAACGAGATGGACCGCTTCGGGTCGAGCTGCTGGGAGAACCGGTGCACACCCACGAACGAGTTGATGGTGGCCATCGGCTCGCGGGTCTGGTGCAGCACCACCCCCCGGTAGTGGGCGAGGTAGGGCACCGCCAACCACGACGCGTCCCCCTGGAGGGTCCGGCTGGCCGTCACCCCCCGCTTGGAGAACACCGCTTCGTGGCCGCAGCGCACCCCCATCTCGCGCAGCAGCTTGGCGATGTACGCCGTGCCGCAGCGGCCGGTGCCCACGATCACGAACTCGGGGAGCATCGACCGAGGGAGGCGCAGCACCAGCTCGCGGGGGAGGGTGCGGGAGACCTTCTTCGCCGTGTCGGCCAGCAGCGCCATGGTCAGGCCTTCCCCCGCAGCAGGTAGACGGGCCGCCCGTGCCCCGCCGTGCCGAGCAACGTGTGCTCGGTGAGGCCGGTCTCACGCTGGACGAGCTCGCGGAACTCGTCGGGGTCGGGGTTGCGGTACGCCGGCTGCATCTGCCGCTCCGTCGGCAGGTGGGGCTCGAACACCAGGTAGCGGGTGCGCAGGCGCCGGAGCAGGCCGAGCAGCTCCTGGTAGCTGCTCTCCGCCTTCAGGAAGTGGTGGAACACGTTCAACGCCAGCACCACCTCGAACTCGCCGAGATCCTTCACGTCGGTGATGGAGCCGCCCCAGATCTCGAACCGTCGCTCGAGAGCGTCGCGCAGCGCGGCGAGGAAGTAGAGCTGCTTCTCGGACCGCTCGGACGCGATGGGCGAGAACCCGGCGGCCTCGAAGCGGTGGCAGAAGTACCCCCAGTTCGCCCCGATGTCGAGCAGCCGCCCCTCCCGCACCGGCAGGGCGTCGAGGATGAGATCGAACCGCTGGCCGTCGTGGCTGTAGGGCACGTCCGCCAGGTCGGGGTGCAGGAGCGGCTGGTACGCCCGGCCACCCTCGGCCTCGTTGACGTAGGCCCGGATCTCCCCGCTCAGCCGGTACCAGTCCTGATGCCGGGCGGCGACCCGGACCGGGAGCCGCTCGACGCCGAGGGCTCGGGCGATGGCGAAGCGGTGGATGCCCTCGACGAACACGAGCCGCCCCGAGCGGTCGAAGGCGATCAGCACCTCCTCCCAGGGCTTGCCGTCCTCGAGCTCGTCCTGTGAGCGGAAGCCCTCCACCCGGATACGATCGGCGAGCTCGTCCCAGCGGGCACCGAGGCGGGCGATGTCCTCGGGCGTGCGGTAGCGATGCTGGGGCCCGTCGCGCTCGATACGGGCCCGCATCTCGGCCGCGAAGCGGGTGTCGTCCCACGCCTTGCCCTCGGCGTAGCGCTCCCGGGCTGCGCCGACGAAGGGGTGGGCATCGATGGGTTCGACGTCGAGGTCCCAGTCGCCGCCCCGGACCTGGCCGATCGCGTTCCGGGCCGACCCGGGGATGAGCTCGCGGACCGTGTCGGGCCGCAGGCGCCGGTGCACCTGGGCGGGATCGACCCACAGCAGGCGGGTGGGATCGACACCGGCCTGGCTGCGCGCCACCTGCCGGCGCAGGTGACGCCGCCAGACCACCGCGCCGGCGCGGCTGACCACCGGCTCGACCACCGGGACCTTCCGGATGGCCCGGCGGACTCGCCGGGCGCGCTTTTCGAACTTCGACACCAAGGTGCAGGACTCCCGATGGCGGGCTCGACCGGGCGGCGGCCGGGTCGGTCTCATCGGACCGGGCCCGAGGGCCCGCCGGCTGAGCTGCACTACCCTACTGCGCCCGATGGCCCGCATCTTCCTGTCCCCGCCCGACGTGGGCCCCGACGAGCGCGAGCTGCTGCTCGACGCGGTGGACTCCAACTGGGTGAGCCCCCTGGGTCCCCACGTCGATGCGTTCGAGCGGGAGCTGGCCGCCTACGTCGGGGTCGGGCACGCAGCCGCGCTGTCCAGCGGCACCGCCGCTCTGCACCTGGCGCTGCTGCTGCACGGTGTCGGGCCCGGCGACGAGGTGCTGGTGCCGACGCTGACCTTCATCGCCACCGCCAGCGCCGTCATCTACACCGGCGCGACACCCGTCTTCGTCGATGCCGAGCCGTCCACCTGGTGCGTCGACCCGGCGCTGGTCGACACGGCGCTGCGCCGACGAGTGAAGGCCGGCCGGTTGCCCAAGGCGGTCATCGCCGTCGACCTGTACGGCCAGTGCGCCGACTACGACGGGCTGGAAGCCGTCTGCGCCGAGCTCGGGGTCGCGCTCATCGAGGACGCGGCCGAGGCCCTCGGCGCCCGCTACCACGGACGGGCCGCCGGATCGTTCGGGCGCCTCGGCGTGTTCTCGTTCAATGGCAACAAGATCATCACCACCTCGGGCGGGGGGATGCTGGTCTCCGACGACCGAGCCCTGGTGGAGCGAGCCCGGTTCCTGGCCAGCCAGGCTCGGGACCCGGCTCCCCATTACGAGCACTCGACGGTCGGGTTCAACTACCGGATGTCCAACCTGCTGGCCGCGGTCGGGCGGGGCCAGCTCCGCCATCTCGACGAGAAGGTCGCCCGCCGCCGGGCGATCAACCGGCGCTACCGGGCCGCGCTCGCCGACCTGCCCGGCGTCGGCTTCCTGCCGGATGCTGCGGGTGGCGAGCCCACCAACTGGCTCACGGTCATCACGCTCGACCCCGCCTCCGCGGCCGCGACCCCCGAAGAGCTACGCCTCGCTCTCGAGGCCGCGGACATCGAGGCCCGCCCGGCCTGGAAGCCGATGCACCTGCAGCCGGTCTTCGCCGGTGCCGAGCGCCTCGGCGGCCAGGTGGCGGAGCGGATCTTCGCCACCGGGCTGTGCCTGCCGAGCGGATCGAGCCTGACCCCCGACGACCAGGAACGGGTGATCGCCACCATCCGGTCGGTGCTCGCCGGCTCCCACCAGGTCCCGGCGTGACCACCCGGGTCCTCTGGCTCGTGAAGGGCCTGGGCCCCGGCGGCGCGGAGCAGCTGCTCGTGAACCAGGCGCAAGCCACCGATCGCGGCGCGCTGGAGGTCGAGGCCGCGTACCTGGTCCCTTGGAAGAACCACCTGGTCCCGCGACTCGAGGAGCAGGGGGTGGCGGTGACCTGCCTCGACAGCAGTCGGGACTGGGACCTGCGCTGGGCCTGGCGCCTCCGCCGGCGACTGCGGGAACACCCTGTCGACGTGATCCACAACCACTCCCCGCTGGTGGCCTCGGTCACCAGGCTCCTGGTGCGCACCCTGCCCCGGCGGGAGCGGCCGGCGCTGGTGTACACCGAGCACAACCGCTGGCCCCGCCACAACCGGCTCACCCGGCTGGTCAACCGGCTCACCTACCGACTCGACGACGCCCAGCTGTGCGTCTCCGAGGACGTCCGCGAGACCATCCCGCCCGAGCTGCAACCACGGGTCCGGGTGCTGGTGCACGGCGTGGACGTGGACGCCATCCGCGCCCAGCGGGCCAGCCGGGACGACGTCCGCCGGGAGCTGGGGATCTCCCCGACCGAGATCGTCGTGGGCATCGTGGCCAATTTCCGCCGCGAGAAGGCCTACGAGGTCTGGCTCGACGCCGCCGCCGAGGCCCTGCGCTCCCCCGTCCCGCTGCGGTTCGTCTCCGTCGGGCAGGGGCCGCTCGAGGAGGAGATGCGCACCCGGCTGGCGTCGATGGCCCTGGGCGAGCGGGTGACGATCCTCGGCTACCGCGACGACGCCGTACGGGTGATGAGCGGGTTCGACATCTTCACCCTCACCTCCCGCCACGAAGGCCTCCCCGTGGCGTTGATGGACGCGCTGGCGCTCGGGCTTCCCGTCGTGGCCACCGCGGTGGGCGGGATCCCTCAGGCGATCACCGATGGTGTCGAGGGCCGCCTGGTGTCTCCCGACGACCCCCAGGCGCTGGCCGCGGCCTACGTCGAGGTGGCGAGCGACCCCCAGCGGCTGGCCGGCATGGCGGCAGCCGCGGCCGAGCGAGGCCGCTCGTTCGGCATGGAGCGGCCAGCCCGCGAGCTCGGCGCGCTCTACGAGTCCCTCGCCGCCAGCAGGCGCCGGTAGACGTCCAGGGTGGTCGACACCACCCGTTGCTGGTCGAAGTCACGCAACGCCTTGCACCGGGCCTCGCGGCCCATCGCCTGGCGGCGGGACGCATCGGCCACCATCCCCGCCAACGCCTCGGCCAGCGCGGCCACGGCACCCACCCGCACGAGCAACCCGTTGACACCGTGGTCGACCACCTGCCGGCACCCCCGGATGTCGGTAGCGACGATGGGCAGGCCCATGGCGGCGGCCTCCATCGCCGATCGGGGGAAGCCCTCGCGGCGCGAGGCCAGCACGTAGAGGTCCATCGCGGCGTACAGCTGCTCGACGTCGTCGCGGTGGCCGAGGAACCGCACCCCGTGCTCGCGCTCGGCCCACGCCAGCAGATCCGGGGGCAGGGCATCGCCCTTGTCGGGGTCCGACGGTCCCACGATCACCATCCGGGCCTCGGGCCGCCAGCGGCGCACCAACGAGAACGCGTCCAGGAGGTCGACGTAGCCCTTCTCCGCCACCAGGCGACCGACCGCGCCGATCAGCACCTCATCGGGTCCCACCCCCAGCTCGGCCCGCACCCGCTCGCGGGTGGCCGCGCCGATCGTGGCCGGGTCGAACCGTTCGAGGTCGATCCCGTTGCCGAGCAGGTGCAGGCGCTCCGCCGGCACCCGGAGGCGGCGCAGCACCGGGAGATCCTCCTCGTTCTGCAGCAGCTCCGCGTGCGAGCACGCCGCCGCCAGCCGCTCGAGGGCGTAGACGAGGGCCCGCTTGGGGACGGGGTCCTCGGGCAGCGCGTACAGACCGTGGACCGTGTTGACCACCACCGGGACCCCGGCCAACCGGGCGGCGATCCGGCCGTACACCCCCGGCTTCGGGTTGTGGGTGTGGACGATGTCGGGCTTCAGATCCCGGAACACCGCGAGGAGCTCGGCCAACGCCAGGGCATCCCGATGGGGGGCCATCTCCCGGGTGGCGTGCCGCAAGGCCACGTGGCCGATGCCCATCTGTTCCAGCCGAGCGACGTGCGGCCCCGGCGCGGAAGCCCCGAACACCTCGAAGCCGGCCTCCGCGAAGGCACGGAGCTGCGGGCCGAGCAGCCAGTCGAGGCTCATGTCGGTGGTGGTGACGTGGATGAGCCGTGGCCGGTCGCGCCCCGCAGGCCGGGTCACCTCGTGGCCCCCGCGTAGCGCCGCCGGTTCAGCGCCCGGCGGGCCGTGTCCTCGAAGCCCATCCCGCCCCGCGCCTTACGGGCGAACCAGCGCATGCCGTCGGACACCTGCACGGGCGAGCGGGCCAGGCGATGGGGATCGGTGCGCCCCGGCACGTTGGCCTTGGTGCCGGCCAGGGCCGCGGAGCGGAACCGGGCCCGCACCTGCGCGTCCGCGTCGGGAGACGGCTCGAGCGCCTTCGGGTAGGCGAAGTGCGCCACCTGCACCCCGGTGTGCTCGCCGATCAGCTCGACCGAACGGTCCAGCTCGCTGGCCACCTCACCGGCGGGGAGGCGATCGAGCAGCACGTGCGAGTGGGTGTGGGAGCCGAGCGTGACCAGGCCGGTGGACACCATCTCGCGCACCCCGGCCCAGGACAGCGCGCCCCCGTCACCCCAGATCGAGCGGGGCCCGTCCACGAACCCCGTGGCCAGGTACACGGTCGCCGGCAGGCGGTACCGCACGAGGATGGGCAGCGCGTGCTCCACCAGGTCGGCCGTGCCGTCGTCGAAGGTCAGCACCACCGCGTCGGGCGGTAGGGCGCGGCGACCTGCGAGCACCTCGAGCGCGGTGTCGAGGTCGAGCACGTTGGCGTGCTCGGTGAGGAAAGCCGCCTGCTCCTCGAACAGGCCCACGGGCAGATCCACCGAGCTCGCCCGGCCACCACCGACGCAGTGGTAGATGAGCACCACTACCCCCGGCGCGCGAGGTCGGAGGACGTCCACCGTGGCGGCGGTGCCCTTCAGGACCTGGCGAGCGAGCGATGACATGGCCACCGTGGCGCAGGAGTGTACGGCCTACACTCACCGTCCCATGGCTGCCCGCTCCCTGCGGATCCTCCAGGTGGTGACCGACACCGACCGCCGGGGGGCACAGGTCTTCGCCACCGACCTCGAGCGCGCCCTGCGCCTTCGAAGCCATGACGTGCGGACCGTCGCCCTGGCCCCGGGACACAACGCGCAGCGCCTCCCGGTCGGGGTGCTCGGCGACGAGCGACTCGGTCGCCGGACACTCGCCGCGCTGCGCCGGCAGATGCGCTCGGCCGACGTGGTCGTGGCCCACGGCTCGTCCACCCTGCCGGCCTGCGCGATCGCGGGGGTCGGCCTTCGCACCCCGTTCGTGTACCGCCAGATCAGCGACTCGCGGTTCTGGGCGCCGACCCGGCTGCGACGCCTCCGGGTTCGCGCGCTCATGGGCCGGGCGGCGCGGGTGGTGGCGCTCGCCGACCACACCCGCCGGGAGCTCATCGAGTGGATCGGGCTCCCCGCGGACCGGATCACCGTCGTCCCCAACGGGGTGCCCGAGGATGCCTTCCCGCTGCGCGACGAAGCGGCCGCGCCAGCGGCCAGGGCCGCGCTCGGGGTCCCGGAGGGCCCCACCGCGCTGTTCATCGCCGCCCTGGTACCCGAGAAGGGTGCCGACCTGGCGATCGACGCCCTGGCCACCGTCCCGGACGCCCATCTGATCGTGGCCGGCGATGGCCCCGACCGGGCGGCGCTGGAGCAGCGGGCCGCGGCGGTGGCTCCCGGCCGGGTCACGTTCACCGGGTCGTTGCCCCGCGCCCTCGACGCCTACGCAGCCGCCGATCTGGTGGTCTTCCCCAGCCGGGGCGGTGACAGCATGCCCGCCGCCCTGATCGAGGCCGGGCTCTGCGGCCTGCCCGCGGTCACCACCCCCGTCGGCGCCATCACCGACATCGTCATCGACGGCGAGACGGGCGTCGTGGTGCCCATCGGTGACCGCGAGGCGTTGGCGGCGACGATGCGCGACCTGCTGGCGGACCCCAGCCGCCGCCGAGCCCTGGGCCGGGCGGCGAGACACCACTGCCTCGAGCGGTTCGCCATCACCGTGGTGGCGCAACGATGGGAGCGGGTGCTCCTCGAAGTCGCCGGAGCCGGCCCCGCACCCTCCCGGCCCCGGGCGCGCGTCGCGTAGGCTTGGGCGTTCCCCACGGTCCGCATCGAGCCGCCCACATGAGCACCAAACCCGTCGCCGCCTGGAGGCGGCCACTCGAGCATCTCCCCGGGTCCCGGTGGAAGATCGTGGCCCTGGCCGCGATCTCGGGCCTCTCCGGCCTCGCGGATGCCGGAGCGCTGGTGATCGTGGTGAAGGCCGGGTTGGCCGCCACCTCGGGCGACACGTGGACCACCGTCGACACCGGCCCGATCAAGGGGTTGCGGATGACCGTTCCGACGCTGCTGGCGGTCGCAGCCGGGCTGGTGGTGGGTTCGTTCCTGCTCTCGGGCGTTGCCAACTGGGCAAGTGCCCGCCTGACCGCGGCCACGCTGTACGCCAGCCGCCGGCGAGCGGTCGACGCCTACCTGAACACCGAATGGGCGGTGGCCTCGCAGGAGCGCGAGGGTCACCTCCAGGAGCTGCTGAGCACCAACGTCAACAAGGCCGCCAACGGCATCAACCTGCTCACCACCGGGGTGGTGAGCCTGTTCAACTTCCTGGCGCTGTTCGTCACGGCGTTCGTCGTGAGCCCGCTCGTGTCGCTGGTGCTGGTGGGGACGATGGCCGGCATGATCATGCTGCTCCGCCCGCTCCAGCGCCTCCAGCGCAAGTACGGCAAGCAGCGCGCCCGGGCCGGCATCCACTTCGCCAGCGGGGTCTCCGAGGTGGTGTCGCTGGCCCAAGAGGTCACCTTGTTCGACGTCACCGACCAGGTGGAAGCCCGCCTCGCCCGCCGGGCCCGGGCCGAGACCCGGCCCGCGACGCTCATGTCCTTCTACGGCAGCTTCGTCGCCGAGATCTACCAGGCCGCGGCGCTGCTCATGGTGCTCGCCGGGTTGGCGTTCATCTCCACGGCGGCCAGTGGGCAGATCGCGACCCTGAGCGTGGTGGTGCTGGTGCTGCTGCGCTCGGTGACCTACGGCAAGAACCTCCAGCGCATCAACGTGGCCCTCGAGCAGACCGCCCCCTACCTCGACCAGCTCGAGGAAGTCCTGGAACGCTACGAAGCCGCTCGGGTCCGGCGCGCCGGGCGCCCCATCGAGCACATCGGCTCGCTGGCGTTCGACCACGTGTCCTTCACGTACGACGGGTCGCACCCGGTGCTCAGCGACGTCAGCTTCGAGGTGGGCCACGGCGAGGCGGTCGGCATCGTGGGTCCCTCGGGCGCGGGCAAGTCCACCCTCATGCAACTGCTGTTGCGGCTCCGCACCCCCACCTCGGGCCGGTACCTGGTCAACGGCGAGGACGCGAGCTCCTTCGACCTCGACGACTGGCGCAGCCGCATCGCGGTGGTGACCCAGGAGGCTCGCCTCTACGACGGAACGGTGGCGGACAACATCCGCTTCTTCCGCGACCAGTTCACCGAGGACGACCTCCGGCGGGCGGCGAAGATGGCCAACATCGAAGCCGACATCGAGCACTGGCCCGACGGCTTCGACACCCAGGTCGGGGGGCGAGGCTCGCAGGTGTCGGGCGGTCAGCGGCAGCGCATCTGCATCGCTCGGGCCATGATCGGCGAACCCGACCTGCTCTTCCTCGACGAGCCCACCAGCGCGCTCGACATGCGCTCGGAGGCGTTGCTGCACGAGACGCTGCTCAACCTCAAGGGCCGGGTGACCATGTTCATCATCGCCCACCGGCTGTCCACCCTGCAGGTCTGCGACCGCATCATCGTGCTGAACAAGGGACGGCTCGAAGCGTTCGACTCGCCGCGGGAACTGGAGCGCACGAACGCCTTCTACGAGGAGGCGACCCGGCTCTCCCGGTTGCCCTGATCGCGCCGCTCCATGATCGTCTCGCACCAGCACCGCTTCGTGTTCGTGAAGACCCGCAAGACCGCGGGCTCGAGCATCGAGGCGGCTTTGAGCCGGATCGCCGGCCCCGACGCCGTGGTCACCCCCCTCCTCGAGGAGCTGCCCGACCACCGGCCGCGCAACTGGCGGGCCAGCTTCAACCCCGTTCCCGAGCTGCTGGCCAACCCGCGAGCCGCACGCTGGACCCTGAAGCAGTGGCGGCGGCGCATGGCCTTCTACAGCCACCTCCCGGCCGAGCCGGCCCGCTCCCGCCTCGGTCGAGACCGCTGGGACGAGTACTTCACGTTCTGCTTCGAGCGCGACCCGTGGGACAAGGTCACCTCGATGTACTTCTGGAACACCCGCCAGGATCCCTCCCCCCCGCCGTTCGAGGTGTGGGTGGAACGCCGGCGGCGGGAGCTGAGCGACTGGCACCTCTACACCAGCCGAGGGCGGATCATCGTCGACTTCGTGGGGCGGTACGAGCGGCTGGAGGCCGACCTGCGCTCCGCCCTCGACCAGGCCGGGGTGGCGGATCCGATCGAGCTGCCCCGGCTCAAGTCCGGCACCCGGCGCGGACCGGTGGCCTTCACGCCTCGCGCCCGGGAGATCGTCCTCGACGTCTTCGCTCGGGAGTTCGAGGCGTTCGGCTACCCGACCGAACCTGCGAGTGCTCAGCCGTGAGCGACCCGTCCCGATCCCTGGTGGCGGTCATGCCCCGCCCCCGGACCGCCTGGCCCAGCGCGGCCGGGCTCTGGGTCACCGCCGCGGGGTGGGCGGCGGCAGGCGAACGCTGCTTCGGTCGCGGCTGGGTGGTCACCCCTGACGCCACCGCCTCACCGGAGGAAGCGGTGGGCTTCGCCACCGCCCACTACGCCTCGGCCACCCGATCATCACCGCGCCGCAGACTCACGCCGCCGGTGGTCCGGACCGCGGTGAAGGACGCCCTCCAGTACCGCTCGATCCACCGCTTCGCGGTCGGGGCGGGCCCGTGGGACTCGACACCGCCAGCGCTCGTGTGGCAGCACCACGAGATCTGCCACCGCGCGGGGATCGACCTCGCGCAGCGTGCCGGTTGCCCGGCGGTGGTCTTCGTCCACGCCCCCCAGGTGTGGGAAGCACGCCAGTGGGGGGTCCGGCGTCCGGGGTGGGGCTCCCTGCTGGAGCGGTTCGGCGAATCGCCGGCTCTGCGCCGAGCCGACGCGGTGGCGTGCGTGTCGGAGGAGGTCGCCTCGCTGGTGGTGGACCTCGGCGCCGATCCCGGACGGGTGGTCGTCACCCCGATGGCCGTGGACCCCGAACGCTTCCACCCAGGGGTGTCGGGAAAGCTCGTCCGTGACCGCTACACCCTGGGGGAGGCGCCGGTCATCGGGTGGTGCGGGAACTTCCGGCGCTTCCACGGGCTCGAGCAGGCCGTGGAAGGCTTCGCCCTCGTCCACCGCCGGCAGCCCGACGCTCGCCTGCTGCTGGTCGGTGACGGCCCGGAGCGGCGCCGGATCGAGGAGCTGGTGCAACGGCTCGGGCTGGGAGACGCCACCCGCTTCACCGGTGGTGTGCCCCACGTGGACATGGCCGCTCACCTCGCGGCCATGGACGTCGCGTGGGTGCTGGCCCAGCCCGGCGAAGCCTTCCACTACTCCCCTCACAAGATGCGCGAGTACCTGGCCTGCGCGGTGCCGGTGGTGGCTCCCTCGATCGGTGACGTGGCCCGGGTGATGCACGACGACCTCGACGCCGTGCTGTACCCGCCCGGTGACGTGGGCGCGCTCGCCGAGGCCACGCTGGAGCTGCTGGCCGACCCGGACCGCCGGCGGCGCATCGGTTCGGCGGGCCGCGAGCTGATGCTGCAGGAGGGCACCTGGGACGCACAGCTCGCCAAGGTGACGACCTTGCTCGGACTCTCCCGGCCGGTGACATGACCACCGCCTCCGCCACCGCCCGCAAGCTGGCCCGCCGGATCGACCCCCGGCCCCGCTACAACTACACGGTCTCCCGGGCCCACGGCTTCGTGTACTACCGGGTGGCGAAGGTGGCGACCCGCTCCATCTCGGCCTGGCTCCGGGAGCTCGATCCCGAGCCCGTCTACCTCACCGGGCGCCCTGCGCCCTTCGACCCGCTCCACCGCCTGTTCCGCTTCGGATTCGTCCGCAACCCCTGGGACCGGCTGGTGTCGTGTTGGCTCGACAAGGTGATCGGTCCCACCGACTACTGGCGAGACACCCCACTGAAGGGCCTCCCCTTCGACGCCTTCGTCCACCAGATCGCCACCTGGGACCTCGACACCTGCGACCGCCACGTCCGCCGGCAGGCCGCGCTGCTCCCCCCGAAGGGGCTCGACTTCATCGGGCGCTTCGAGCACCTCGACGCCGACGTGGCCCGGGTCGCCGACCGCCTCGGCCTGCCCGCCAGCGGGCTCCCCCGGCGCAACACCAGCTCAGACCGCCAGAGCTACCACGCCTACTACACCCCCGAGCTGGCCGACCTGGTGGGTCGGCTGTACGCGGTCGACGCCTCGCGCTTCGGCTACACCTTCGACGGGATCGCCACCGAAGGCGGCGAGACGGACAGCACGCGCGGCGCTTGACCTATCCTTCACCCACTCCCACCAGAGAGGAATGCGGTGGCGTTCGACCCAACCCGGCTCCAGGTACTCGACTGCACGCTGCGAGACGGCGGCTACTACAACGCATGGGACTTCCGCCCCTCGCTGGTGGAGCGGTACCTCGCCGCGGTGGATGCCGCCGGGGTGGACGTGGTGGAGATCGGGTTCCGCAGCTACCCGCAGCCGAAGTTCCTCGGCCCCTTCGCCTACTCGACCGACGAGCTGCTCAGCGGGCTCAAGCTGCCGAAGGCGACGATCGGGGTCATGGCCAACGCCTCCGACCTCCTGTCCCACGACGGTCCCGCACCGGAGGCGGTCGACACGCTGTTCCATCCGGCCGACCGCTCACCGGTGTCGCTGGTGCGGCTCGCCGCGCACCTCCACGAGGTCAGCGAGTGCCAGCCGATCGTGGAGCGGCTCCGCGAGCTCGGCTACCGGGTGGGGCTGAACCTCATGCAGGTCAGCCGCTCCAGCGGGGAGCAGCTGACCGAGCTGGCGGCCACCTGCGACGCGTGGGGCTCGGTGGAGGTTCTGTATTTCGCCGACTCGCTCGGCAACATGACCGCCGCCGACATCGCCGCCTGCATCACCGCGCTCTCGGCAGGCTGGTCCGGACCGCTCGGCATCCACGCCCACGACAACCGGGCACGGGCGTTGACCAACACCCTCGCCGCCGCCGAGCTGGGCGCCACCTGGCTGGACGCCACGGTGCTGGGCATGGGTCGGGGCGCGGGGAACGTGCGCACCGACTTCCTGCTGTTCGAGCTGGCCCAGATGGGATGCGATCGCTACCGACCCGAAGCGCTGCTCCCCGTGGTGCTCGAGGACTTCGGCCGCCTCCAGGAGCAGTACGGCTGGGGCACCAACCTGCTGTACCTGATGTCGGCCGCGTACGACATCCATCCCACCTACGTGCAACAGATGATCGGGGACGGGCGCTACGAGACCGCGGACATCGTCGCCGCCCTGAAGAACCTCCGCACCCTCGAGGGTCACTCGTTCAGCACCGAGCGTCTCGGCCAGGCGGTCGCGGCCAGCGGTGATGAGGGAACCGGTACCTGGTCGGCCGACGGGTGGCTCGCCGGCCGTGACGTGCTGGTGATCGGGGCGGGGCCGAGCGCCGAGCTCCACCGTGAGGAGCTGAACCGGTTCATCGCCCGCGAGCGCCCGGCGGTGCTGTGCCTCAACACGACGTCCACGGTGGTCAGCGACGAGATGGTCTCGGCCTTCGTGGCATGCAACCCGTCGCGCATCATGCTCGAGTCCAGCCGGCTCGCGGGGCTCCACCGGCCGCTGCTGGCCCCACGGCCGACGATCGACGCGCTCGTGGGCGCTGAACGGCTCGACCGCGTGGAGGTCCTCGACTACGGCCTGCGGGTGGAGGCAGGGCGGTTCGACATCGGCTCCTCGGGCTGCGTGCTGCCTGCCCGCCTCGCCGTCGCCTACGCGATCGCGGCCGCAACCGCTGGTGGGGCACGGCGCATCCTGCTCGCCGGGTTCGACGGCTACCGGGCGGGCGATCCGAGGCAGGAAGAGATGGTCGAGGTGCTCCGCGCCTACGAGGAGTCCGGACGGGTGGTGCCGCTCATCGCCATCACACCGAGCACCTATCCCGTCCAGCAGAGCTCCGTCTACGCCCCCACCATCTGACCCGTGGGACGAACGGTCATCGTCATCCCGGCCCGGTACGAGTCCTCACGCTTCCCGGGCAAGCCGCTCGCCCTGCTGGACGGCACGAGCCTCATCCAGCGCACCTGGCAGCAGTGCGTCGCCGCTCTGGGACCGGACGACGTCTACGTGGCCACCGACGACGACCGCATCGAGTCGCACTGCCGGGGCTTCGGCGCGCAGGTGGTGCTCACGCCGACCACCTGCCCCACCGGCACCGACCGGGTCTACGCCGCCTCGGAGCAGATCGACGCCGAGGCCTTCGTGAACGTCCAGGGCGACGAGCCGCTCGTCGACCCGGCCGACATCCATACGGTCATCGCCGCGTCACAGGCTCATCCCGGCGAGGTCGTCAACGCGATGTGCCCCATCGAGGACGAGGCGACCTTCCGCGACCCCAACGTGCCCAAGGTGGTGAGCGCTCCGGACGGGCGGCTGCTGTACATGTCCCGGGCCGCCGTTCCCACCGGCAAGGACCTCGGGTTCCGCGGTGCGTGGCGGCAGGTGTGCGTGTACGCGTTCCCGACCTCGGCGCTCGAGCGCTACGCGAACCACGGCGGCAAGACACCCGTCGAGCAGATCGAGGACATCGAGATCCTGCGCTTCCTCGAGCTCGGCATCCCGGTGCGGATGGTGGCGGTCTCCTCCGCCTCGCTCGCCGTGGACGTGCCCGGGGACATCGCGCGGGTCGAAGCCGAGCTGCGGCGGCGAGCCCGCCGATGAGCCGGCCATGACCAGCCCGGCCGTCGTCGTCTACCACGTCCAGACGCCGTACCACACGTTGCAGGCCCTCGGCCTCGCCGCCACGGACGGCGCCACCTCGCAGCTCGTGGCCGTTCCCAGCCACCCCTCCCAGGCAATCCTGCTCGACGCGCTCGGCGACCTGCCGGGCTCGCCGTTCAGCGCGATACGCCGGCTCGACGCGGTCCGAGGGGGGCTGGAACGGCTCCCCCCGACCCTGGCTCGGCGCATCTCCGCGGCGGGCAACGCCCGCCGGCTCCACCGCTCGGTGGCGAGCCTCGGCGAGGCAGTCGAGGTGCGGACCGCCAACGTGCAGACCGTCGAGGGCCATGCGCTGGCGGCTGCGGCGGTGGCGAGCGCGGGGCGGGTGGGCGTCATCGAGGACGGGTTGCTCACCTACGAGAAGCGCTACCTGGCTCCGGCGCCGCGGGACGGAGCCCGAGCGGCCCTGGCGCGCTGGTGGCGCCAGCTCGTGTTCGGCCGATGGGCCGGGACACCCGCGGGGGTCATCCCCTACCAGGAGCTCGACGCGCTGTGGGTGTCGTTCCCCGATGCGATCGACCCCGGCGCCTGGCCCGGGGTGCCCGTACGCCCGATCCCTGACCCCGCGGGCGCGCGCCCGTTGCTGGAGGCGTTGGCCTCCGCGGTGATCGGCCCCGACCAGCGAGACGCGTACCGCCGGCTCGACACCGTCCTGGTGCTACCGCACTCGGCGATGCTGGGCGGGACCGCCGCGATCGACGCCCTGGGGCGCCTGGTGCGCGGCCTCGTGGAGAGCGGCCTGGTTGTCGGCGTCAAGCGCCATCCCCGGGACGACCCAGCCACCCTCGACCGGGTGATGCCGGCGGCCGTGACCGAGATCGAACCGTGGTTGCCGGTCGAGCTGCTGTTCCTCCTGCCGAGCTCGTCGCTGCGCTGGATCGTCACCGACCGCACCACCGTGGTCCTCTCGGGGCCGCGCTACTGCCCCGCCGCCACGACGATCACCTTCTCGAACGACGTGCCCCCCGAGGCCCGCGACGCCTACGAGCGGCTCATGCGGGCCACCGGCGGCGTGCTGGTCGACTCCCCCGACGGGGTGCTGTCCGCCATCACCAGCCGGAGCTGACCCGGCGCGTCACGCCGGCTGCCGGGGCCATGGCGACTCGGACCAGCCCAGCATGGCCATGAGCGCCTCGGTGTCCCGCTCGAGCAGCTCGCGCACGGCCGGAGGGATGGGCTGCTCGGCGGCCGCCAGCCTTGCCCTGGCCTCCGGGCCCTGCCGGACGAGCACCCGCTGGCCCAACCGTCGCAGGGGTGCCGGTACCCGGTCCGCGTGGCGCAGCAGGCCACGCCGGCGGATGGACCGTGCCAACGGGGTGAACTGGCGTTCCTGGTCGGTCACGTTGTGCGCGCCCGCCGGCCGCGGGATCGCCTCGAGCCCCAGGTGCTCGAGCACGGCCTCCCAGGCCCGGCCCTCGCCGGAGACCAGCTCCTCGAACACCACCACGAGCAGCTGCGAGCCGAACCGGTCGTGATAGGGCCGCAGGACCTGCGCGTACCGGGAACGGCCGACGTAGGGGTTGCCCGGCTCGCTCACCACCTCCGCCAGGGGCTGCTGCTCCCGGCCGCGCTGCGCCCAGTACCGGTAGTGCGACCGCAGCCGCTCGACGGGATCGCGCAGCACGCACACCAGCCGGGCCTCCGGCGCGGCCACCGCGATGCGATCGCATGCCCGCTGGGCGTACTCGGGGTAGGTGTAGCGCACGGACGCCTCCCCGGTCACCACCGAACCACCCGCGCGGTTCCACAGACCCTGATAGGCCGCCCAGGCACCGGCGAGGGGACGATCGGCGACGAAGTTCGCGTCGTCGACGAAGAAGTTCGGCTCCTTGAGCGGCGTCTCCGCCACCGCGGGGTGGGCCTCGAGCCACCGGAACAGCGAGGTGGTGCCCGCCTTCATGACCCCGATGACGAGGAAGTGCGGTGGCGGTGCCGGGTCGAGGTCCATGAGAATGTGCGGGTCGTCCGAGCCGTCCCCGAGAGCAGCCAACCGTGAGCGAGCCCGAAGCGGGTGCGATCCTATCCTCAGCCTCCGGCCCCACCGGCGTGCTCTACGTGACCGCGACGGGTGGGTACGGCGGACCCGTCGCCAGCCTGGTCACGGTCCTCAGCCGACTCGGCGGGGTGCACCGGGTGGTGTGCGCGCCCCGGGCCCCGAGAGCCGAGTACTGGGACCGGCTCGCCTCGGTGAGCGATGAGCTGGTCCCGATCACCCGACCCCGAGGGACGGGCATCGCCACCGCGCAACGCCAGGTCCTGGCGACCGCCCGCCGCCACCGGAGCTCCATCGAGGTCATCCATGCCAACTCGCTGACCGAGCTGGTGGTGTCGTTGCCGGCGGCCGTCGCCCTCGATCTGCCGATCGTGGTGTGGGTGCACAACTGGGAGGTCCCCGCGGTCACCCGCCTGGCCCGGCCCCTCGTCCGCTCGCGACGGGACCGGATCCGCTTCGCGGGGGTCTCCACCTTCACCCGGGACCTGGTCGTCGAGGCGGGCCTCACCACCGCGGAGCGCTTCGAGATCATCCCGAACCCGATCGATCCCGCCGTGGTCGGCGATCGGGTCCCGGGCGAGCACGACCGGGTGCGCATCGGCTTCCTGGGTCGTAGCGAGCGGCGCAAGGGGTTCGACCTGCTCCCGGCCTGCATCGAGCTGCTGCGCGACGCCCCGGTGCGCTGGGAGGTGTTCTCGACCCCCTTCGTCGACGAGCGCGCGGCCTGGCGCCGGGTGCTGGCCACCCCGTCGGAGCTGGTATCGGTGAGTCCACTCGTCGCCGACGTCTCCCAGGCGTACGCCCGTTGCGACCTCGTGTTCGTGCCGTCCCGGATGGAGTCGTTCTGCCGGGTGGCGGCCGAGGCGCTCCTCAACGGCCTCCCGGTGGTCGCGAGCGATCTTCCCCCGCTGCGGGAGGTGCTGGCCGAGGGCACCGCCGGCGTGCTCTTCCCGGCCGGCGACGCCGACGCCGCGGCCGGCGCGCTGCGCGCCCTGGTCGCCGACCCCCGGCGGCGGGACGCCCTCGGGCGGGCCGGGCGCGAGCGGGCCGAGGCCTTCCTGCCGGGCGCGGTCAGCGCGTCGCTGGCGCGGCTCTATCTCGATGCGACCGACCGAGCCACCTCGCCGGTCACCCAGCCGGGGCGGTGAATCACTCGCCCGTCCACGAGCGGGGCACGCCTCCGAGGTGGGCCGCCAGCGCCGCCATGTCAGGCTCGATCCGTGCCCGAGCCCACGCGAGCACCTCGGGATCCCAGGTCGGTGGGGGGATGGGTCGAGCCGTCCGATCGCGAACCCAGGCCTTCACCGCTCGTGCGGCCCGAGAGCGGCGCGACACGCGATTCAACCGCTCCAGCGCTGCGCTGTGCCGCAGCAGTCGCAATGCTCCGGCCTCACGCCGCTTGTCCGCGGAACGGTTGCGCACCACCCCACCCACCGGGGCCGGCATCGGGTCGACGCCGAGGTGCGCGCAGCACGCCGCCACCACCCCGTCGGGATCGCTCCGCAGATCGTCGAAGAAGACGACCAGGATCTGCTCGTCCGGGAACACGGCCCGGTACTCACCGAGCTGCTTCCAGTACAGGCTGGCGTCCACCAGTTCGGGCACCTCGCGCACCGCGACGTTGAAGTCGTCGGGGATGTCGGTGCGCCGCTCGCTGCGGTACTGCACCCACGCGGACTCGATGCGGCGCAGCGGCTCACGGACGCTGTAGATGATCCGGGCCTGAGGGTTGGCCTTCGCGATCCGCTCGGCCACCCCGGGGTACACGGCGGACTGCGAATAGATGGTGCTCCCCTCGAGGCGCACAACGGGTGGCGACCAACCGGGGAAGCACCGCTCGTAGGCTCGCTCGAGCACGTCGAGCGGCTTGTCCCTGCGCAGCACCCCGGGCTCTTTCGGCGAGCTCACCTGGATCGAGGGATGGCGGCCGAGCAGCTCGCACAACGTGGTGGTGCCGGCTCGGTGCGCGCCCACCAGGAAGGCCTCGGGCACCGGGGGAAGCCCCGACGACACGCCGTCGGTCATGGCAGGCGGGACAGGTCGGCTTCGAGCACCGTGGTCTGGCGGGGCTCGATCCGGATGGCCGCGGATCGCCCCCCACTCGTGATGCCGAACCCTCGGGTCGACTCGACCAGCCACCCCTTCGTCGGCTGCACGGTGGCGATGACGTCGTCGGGGTTCACGAGTGGCTGCGGGCCGACCACCAGCCGGTACTCGGCTCCCGTGTCGAGCGACCCTTCCAGGTCGAGCTCGATCTGCACCGAGCCGCCGGGCGGGATCTCGAGGAACCTCGAGTAGACGGCCCAGCCGAGCTCGCGTTGAAACTCCAGGCCGATCCGTTCCCCGTCCAGGCGGGCTTCCCTGAGGTGATGCGGGGTGTAGAAGGAGAAGTAGAGCACGTTGGTGCCGAGCGGGTACCCCTGGTCGTTGTTGCCGATGATCGCATCCGGGAGCCCGGACGAGGGTGCGCCGTTGCGCAGGGTGACCGTGGCGGTGGCGTTGAGGGCACCGGTGTGGGGGTCGTAGGTCGCCCGGTAGTCGACGGTGCGCTCGAGGAACGAGTCGATCTTGTTGTTGCCCTTGTTCTGGGTCACGACCATCAACCCGTCGCCGCCCTCCGGCCGCGGCGCCCGGCCGGCGACCCCCAGGTGCTCGAAGAACCGTTCCTCGGCGGGATCGAAGGCGAAGACCATGAGCCGGCGCTCGGCCACCGCGGGACCGAGGGCGGCACCCAGCTTCCGTGGGCCGGGCAGCGTACCGTTCACGAGCTGGTCGAAGGTCTCCCTGCCGACCTGCTCCAGGAAGTCACGCCGCTCGCCGGAAGCACCGAACTGGATGTACTGGTCACGGACCAGGAACTGCGCGACGTTGTCGGCGGTCAGGCGCTGGGGGGCCCCCTCGACCCGGATGGGCCCGGTGAGCTTCAACAATGCCGCCAGGCCGTAGGGATCGGCGACGATCACGCCGTCGACCGGGCGCCCACCGGCCTGGGGATACAGCTCGGCCACGACCGAGGCGACGGTCGGCATGTCCGGTGCGAAGGACGTGTCCTGGAGGTATTCCCAGGGCCGGAAGCGGCCGTAGCGGGCCAGGTACTCCGGCGGGCCGGTCAACCGGCGCTGCTCCCGGCCGGGCGCGGTGAGCAGCTCGTTGATCGGTCCCGACTCGGTCAGGTCGAGGTCGCCGTCGGTCGCCCGCAGCTCGGCCCAGCTCCCGATGAAGCCCCCGAGCCCGCGGGCCTCGGCCGGCTGGGTGAACAGTACGAGGTAGTGGCGGGTGCCCTCCCCGCCCAGCAGGCCCGGGGCCACCGCGGCGGCCTCGGCCGCCAGCTCCACGTCACCGAGCGTGCCGTCCACGTCCGCGGCCAGTCCGTCCACCCGATCGCGGATGGGGCCGACCAGCCAGGGCGAGGCAGCCCGATCGAGCCGGTCGGAGGCGACCTTCATCACCGAGGCCGCGTGCTCCAGTGGCTCCCGGGTCGCGGCCAACCGGGCGAGATCGATGCGGCCCGAGGTGTAACGGATCTTCTCCACGTCGGCCGACACCGCGACGTCGCCCGCCGCGCCGGCCACCTCCGCGGCCTGGCCGGTGGCCACCTCGAGCGCCTCCGCGTGCTGCGCGAGCACCGGCACGACCCGCGCCGGTCGAGCCCACCAGGCTCCGAGCGTGCGATGCGACGAGGCCAGCGAGCGGGTGGCCGACTCGAAGAGCGCAGCCGCCGCCTCCTGATCGCCGTCGCTGGCCGCGTCCAGACCCTGCCTGGCCTGCTGCACGCCGTGATGGACCCCCGACCACGCCAGGGCCACCGAAGCACCGAACACCGCCAGCCCCACCCCGCAGACGGCCGCGCCGGCGAGGGCGCACCGATGGACCAGGTGCCGGCGGCTGCGAGGGAGCAGCAGGTAGCCCGACACCAGCACCGGTGCGACGGCGACCGCGGCGTACAGCGAGGACGAGCCGTGGAAGCCGAGGTCAGGCAGCCGGAGCAGCACCTGCACGGCCAGCGCCCCGACCACCGCGCCGATCGCCCGCCGGCGCGACATCAGCGCACCGGCCACCGACGCGGCCAGGGCGATCGCCGCCACGGCCGTGGTCGCCGCGGTGCCGGCCGCGATCGCGGCCAGGCCGGCCAGCACGAACCAGGTCCAGCGGCGGGCCCGAGCCGCGGCCAGGGTGACCACGGCGGCGAAGCCCGCGGTGAGGAGCACGTCGACCGGGCGGACGCCCGTCGGGGCAGCCTCGCTGAAGCCACCGCCGATCGCTGCCACAGCCGCGCAACCAATGATGGCCCGCCGTTCCAGCGGCGTCGTCGGCTTCGACCGTGCTCGGGCTGAGCGGCCGGGTAGGGCGCCCCGGGAACGTCTGGTTGTGGTGACCGTCGATGCCAAAGCGGTGTCCCCGGCTCCACGCCGCGATCCGGCGCCCGTACCGAACGGCCCCACCCCGAGGGCCAGCTCTGTTCGTGAGCGTAGCCCCGCGCCACGCGGCCGGGGCAGCAGCCGCGCAAGGGGCTGGCCGGTCGCCACGGGGCGTGCCCGCCCCCCTCGCCGCGGTGGCCACCGGGTATGATCATGGCGACCCAAACCGGCGGGGGCCGGTTCCAGTAGCTCGCACACGGTCGGGGTTCGACGGGGCCTGGCGGCTGAATCCGATCTGCCGGTACCAACCCCGAGCCGGGTGGGCGAGCGCCAGCCAGCGACCGAAGCGAGACCCCGACCGCCGATGGATTTCGTGCACTACCTCCGGACCCTCCGCCGCCGCTGGCGAGTGATCGCGGTGGCGGCCGCCCTCGGTGCCGTCGTGGCCTTCATCGTCGTGCCCCGCCCCAAGACCGTCGACCCATCCCAGCTCCGCACCGTGTGGCTGGCCACGCAGAAGTTCATCGCCAACCAGTCCACGCCCAACAACGCCAACAACGCGGGGGCGTCGCTCTCCCTGGACCAGATGAAGCTGGGGATCACCACCGGCGGGGTACCCCAGCGGGTCGCGCAGCGCCTCGGTGGTGATCCCGCCGACTACGCCGCCCGGGTACACGTCGTGGTGAACCAGCAGTTGCGCACCCTCGAGATCTACGTCAAGGGCAACGACCCCGACGAGACCGAGCAGGTGGCGGACGTGTTCGGTGAGGAGCTGCTGGCCTGGATCCGGGGATTGCAGAACGAACGGCTCGAGAAGGATCGACAGACCACGGCGTCGGAGCTGGATGCCCTGCAGCAGGAGTATGCCGCGGTCACCGGCAACGATGCGGTGGCGGAGGCCCGCCGCAACAGCCTCCTCCAGGACATCAGCGCCAAGGAACAGCGGCTCCGCCAGATCGAGACCGCGATCACCTCGGCGGGCGATCCTCTGACCACCTTCAGCCGGCAGGCCCCGTTCCCGAGCACCGCTCCGCTCGTGGCCACCCTGTGGCGCAGCGACGACGTGCCCCGCAGCAACCAGAAGCAGAACACGAACAAGCAGACCCTCACGATCGAAGATCTCCAGGCGAACCAACCGACCCAGCGTCGCGGCCTGCACCCGCTGCTTTCCCTGCTCGGTGGTGGTATGGGAGGGGCCCTGCTCGCGAGCGCGGGCGTGCTGACGCTCGCCGCGCTCGATCCCCGGGTCTTCACCAAGGAGCAGGCCGAGGCTGCGTTCGGCTTCCCGGTCATCGCGGAGGTCCCGGCGTTCACCCGCCGCCAGCGGCGTGAGACCAACGTCATCAGCGTCACCGCGCCGTATTCGCGCTTCGCGGAGGCGTTCCGGGTGCTGCGGTCGTCGATCGTGTTCGTGGAGCGTTCGGGCCGGCTACCCGACCCCACCCCGCCCCACGCGGCCGGGAACCCGACCGGGGACACCGTCGCCCGCAAGCGGGCCACCGTGGTGATGATCACCTCACCGGGACCGTCGGAGGGCAAGACCACCACCGCCGCGAACCTCGCCGCCGTGCTGGCCGAGGACGGCAGCAAGGTGCTCGTGGTCAACTGCGACTTCCGGCGCCCGAGACTGCACCTCTTTCTCGGGGCGGATCACGAGCCGCGCAAGGTGATCGACACCCAGATCCCCGGGGTCAAGTTCGTCGCCGGTGTGGTGGACGACCATCGCACCGCGACGCCAGCCGAGGTGGTCAAGGCGCAGCGCGACGTGGTCACCGCGGCGCGGGAGGTCTTCGACTACATCCTCCTCGATACCGCTCCGTTGCTCACCACGAACGACGCGAGCGACGTCCTGCCGGTGACCGACATGGTGGTGGTCGTGTGCCGGGCCGGCAAGACCATGAAGGAAGCCGCCGACCGGGCGGCCGAGCTGCTGGAGCGGTTCAGCGCGCCGGTCATCGGTGCGGCGCTGGTGGCCGCGACCGATGCCCCGTCAGCCCGGTACTACTACTACTACGCCAGCGACGACGAGCACGCCGTGACCGATCCCGGCAACCCGTTGTCCGACCTGGTCGATGGGCCGTCCTCGGAGCCTCCGAACGGCTCGGCAGCTACTGGGGGTGCCGGAGAGGGCGTTGATCCCCAGCCTGCCGCGGACCTCGGTCTGCAGGAGGATGACTCGGAAGAGGTGGCGTTGGCGACGGGTGACGGCGCCGATCCCGACCGCGCCTGAACCGCTCGGCCATGGCCGCCACGCCCTCACCCCCACCGACCCATCAGCTCCCGAACATCCTCCACCCCCATACGCTCAGCGGCGAGCGGGCGGTGCACGTACCGCCGCTGCAGCGGCGGCGCCCCTCCAAGGCCGCGCCGCACACCGCCTACCGCCTGCTCGCCGGAGCCTGCATCCTCGTCACCCTCGCCTTGCTGGCCTGGGGTGCCTCGCAAGGCAAGCCGCTGGCCATCGGGCTGGTGGCGGTTCCGGTGGTGATGGCTCTCGCCTACCCGGTGCTGGCGCGCTACTGCCGCGAGGAGCGCACGTTCGACCTGCTCGGCATCGTCTACCTGGGCCTCGCCTTGCGCTTCGTCGGCTCGTACTACCGGTTCACGATCGCCGCCGACGCCAAGAGCTACTACCGGTACGGGGTCCAGTTCGCCGACTCCTTCCGCAACTTCGACTTCGCCGTCGACCTGGGCCGCCCGGTGCCCGGCACCGGCAGCGTCCGGTGGTTCTCGGCCCTGGTGGTGGTGTTCACCGGACCCAACATCTACCTCGAGTTCGTCGTGTTCACCCTGATCGCGTTCTCGGGGATGCTGCTGTTCTACCGGGCCTTCACCACCGCCTTCCCCAACGGGGACCGCAAGCGCTACGCACTGCTGCTGTTCCTGTGGCCGTCGATGGCGTTCTGGCCTTCGAGCATCGGCAAGGAATCGCTGATGATGTTCGGCATCGGTCTGGCCTCGTACGGTGCGTCGAGGATGTTCACCCACCGACCGCTCGGGATGGCTGCCCTGGCCGGCGGGCTGGCGGTGCTGGCGCTGATCCGCCCCCACATGTCCCTGATCGTGATCGTCGGGGTCGGTGTGGCGTACCTCTTCGTTCGCTCCACGCGAGGGTCGTTGTGGCTCTCGGGCGGCAAGATCCTCGCCATCGCCGTGCTGCTGATCGGAGGCGCGATCATCGCCACCCAGACCGCGGAGTTCCTCAAACTCGACGACTTCGGCCAGGACCAACTCGACGTCGTCGCCCAGTCGACCTCCGACCGGACCGCCCAGGGCGGTGCCGAGTTCACCCCCATCCGCGCCGATTCCTCACCCGTCCTCTTCCCCGCCGCCGTGGCCTCGGTGCTCTTCCGACCCCTGCCGTTCGAAGCCCACAACCAGGACTCGCTCATCGCGGCGGCCGAAGGCCTGCTGCTGGTCGCGATCACCGCCGCCTCGTGGCGTCGCCTGGCTCGGCTCCCGGGACGGATCATCCGCGAGCCCTACGTGGCGTACGCGGTGTCGATGGTCCTGCTGTTCTGCTTCGTCTTCTCGGTGATCGCCAATTTCGGCATCCTCACTCGGCAGCGCACCCAGGTGCTCCCGCTGTACTTCGTGCTCCTCGCCATACCCGCGGCCCGCGAGGTGGCGAGCGCCACCCGCGAGCCTCGGCAGAGGCCCACGCTCCTCACCGACCCGCCCCGGGCGACCTGATGGCCGAGCGGGTCCGCTCGTGGTGGGGTTGGGGCTGGGAGGACCAGGCGCTCTCCGACGCCCAGGCCGAGAAGCTCGGAGCGGCGGTGGCCGGCCGGCTCGGCACGGCCGTCGCGCCGCTGCGACCGCCACCATCGCTTCGCGACCTCGATCTGCCCTCACCCCGGATCCAGCCACCCGACTCGCTGGCCCCGATCCTCTCCACCCAACCCCTCGACCGCGCCGGGCACACCTACGGGAAGGCCTACCGCGACATCGTGCGCGGTTCCTACGGCGAGCTCGAGCGGCCACCGGACCTGGTGGCCTTCCCGCGGGACGAGGGCGACGTGATCGAGATCCTGGACTGGTGCAGCACGGCCCGGATCGCCGCGATCCCCTACGGCGGTGGCTCCTCCGTGGTGGGAGGCGTCGAGTGGCGCGGCGAGGGCGACTTCGCCGGGTGGGTGTCGATCGACCTCGGGCGTCTCGACCGGGTGGTGGAGATCGACGAGGTCTCCCGAGCGGCCCGCATCCAGGCCGGCGCCCTGGGACCGGGACTCGAGGCCCAGCTCCGCCCGCACGGCCTGACGCTGCGGCACTTCCCCCAGTCGTTCGAGTTCTCCACCCTGGGCGGGTGGCTGGCCACCCGGTCCGGCGGGCACTACGCGACCGTGTACACCCACATCGACGACCTGGTCGAGTCCATCCGAGCGGTGACGCCCACCGGGGTGATCGAGAGCCGCCGGCTACCCGGTTCGGGCGCGGGCCCGTCGCCGGACCGGCTCCTGCTCGGGTCCGAAGGAGCGTTCGGGATCATCACCGAGGCGTGGATGCGCCTCCAGGAGCGCCCCCGGTTCAAAGCGTCGGCCGGTGTCCGCTTCCGCGAGTTCCTCGACGGCGTGGAGGCCACCCGGGCGTTGGCCCAGTCGGGGCTCTTCCCCACCAACTGCCGCCTGCTGGATCCGGGTGAGGCCGCGAGCGCGGCGGGCCTCGGGGATGGCAGCGCACTGCTGGTCCTGGGCTTCGAGTCGGCCGACCACCCGGTCGACGCGTGGATCGGCCGCGCCGTCGAGCTGTGCGCGGATCACGGTGGGCACGTGCCCGAGGGCGTCACGATCTCGGCACCGGCCACCGGCACCGATGGCGCCCCTCGCGACGTCGCCGGGCGGGAGGGCGCGGTGGGAGCGTGGCGCAACGCGTTCCTCCGAGCCCCGTACGGTCGCGACGCCCTGGTCCGGATGAGCATCGTCGTCGAGACCTTCGAGACGGCGTGCACCTGGGACCGCTTCCCGGAGCTGCACCACCGGGTGACCACCACGATGCAACGCTCCCTCCAGCGCATCTGCGGTGGTGGATGGGTGACGTGCCGGTTCACCCACGTCTACCCGGACGGCCCGGCGCCCTACTACAGCGTCCTGGCACCGGGCCGACCCGGCTTGGAGATCGCCATCTGGGACGAGATCAAAGCGGCGGTGTCCGATGCCCTCCTCGATGCCGGGGGCACGATCACCCACCACCACGCCGTGGGGCGCGACCACGACCTGTGGTACCGGCGACAGCGGCCGGATCCCGTCGGGCATGCGCTCGCGGCAGCCAAGCAGGCGCTCGACCCCGCCGGGGTGCTCAACCCCGGGGTGATCGTCCCCCCAGCCTGAGGACAGCCCCGGTCGCCGCCGCCCCGCGCCCGCCATGTCCAACCGGCATGTCAAACGCGTGCCACAGCACGCGTTCGGCCTGCCAGAACCCGCCACACCCCAACCGGCATGTCAAACGCGTGCCACAGCACGCGTTTGACATGCCAGAAGAAGGGAGATTTCGTAGTTCTTGATGCTGTTTCGTGCACTTTCTATGCTGGACAGGCTCAGTCAGGAGGAGGAGCCATGAGTGCGCGGGTGCGGGTGGACAGGGGGCACGACGGGCAGTTGGTGGCGGTCAAGCAGGCTCTCGATCCCGAGGCCCGCACGCGGCTGGTCCACGAGGCCGCCGTCTTGGCCCTCGCGCGCCATCCAGGTGTGGTCCGGTCCCGAGGGCTCCGGGAAGTGGCGGGCACCCTCGAGCTGGTGACGACCTGGGTCGGGAGCAGATCGCTGGCGGACCGACCCGGCCGGGCGCCGGCGCAGATCGCGGCGATCCTCGCCGCGGTCGCCGAGACCGTGGCCGACCTCCACGACCTCGGCGTGATCCACGGCCAGCTCGCGGATCCGAGCCACGTGCTGTTCGACCAGCGGGACCGCCCAGTGCTCTGCGGGTTCGGCCGTGCCGAGATCGCGACCTCGTCGCCGGCGGGAGCGGGCGCGGCGTGCCGCTCCGACGACGTCCGGAGCCTCGGTCAGCTGCTCTCAGGCCTGGTGGAGCTCGACTCCCCCATCACGCTGATGCCACTGCACCGGTTCCGGCGGCACCAGCGCGACGACGACGGTGTGGCCCGAGCGCTGCTCACGCTCGCCGACCATGCGTCGGCCGACGACCCCACCTGCCGCCCGACGGCGCGGGCCTTCGCCCGGGCCCTCCAGCGGCTCGCTCCGGACCGCCACGACGCCGTTGCCCCAGCGACGGCCGCTGGCGAGACCGCCACCGAACCCAGCCCTGAGCACGTCGAGACGGACCCCATCGATCGGCTCCGCGCCGGCGCCCCCGCCCCCTCGTCCCGCGGCGACCGGAGTCGCCTGCGGCGCGTCGCCGCTGGCGCCGCGTCGATCGGATGCATCGCCGTCCTGGCGATCGGCGTCTTCTCGGGACCGACGTCGTCCCCACCTGAAGTCGCGCTCACCGGAGCCG
>NZ_DAIUCK010000035.1:0-29117 GCF_036846205.1 Rhabdothermincola sp.
CTGGTGGGGCTCAAACCGTCCCGGGGTCGGGTCTCGCTGGGGCCGGAGGCCGGGGAGTCATGGGGTGGGCTCGTGGCCCGGCTGGCGCTCACCCGATCGGTCAGAGACACCGCGGTGGTGCTGCAGGCGGTGCAGGGCCCGCGCCCGGGTGATCCCTACACGGCCCCGCCGCCCGCCCGCCCGTACCCCGAGGAGGTCGGTGCCGACCCGGGGGTGTTGCGTGTCGGGTTCACGGTCGTGACTCCCGACCCGTCGATCGCCACCCACCCCGACTGCGTGGCCGCGGTGGAGCGAACGGCCGCCACCCTCGAGCAGCTCGGGCACCGGGTCGAGGAGGGCCGCCCGGCCGCCTGGGCCGACGCCGGGTTGCAGGAGCAGGTCAGCGCGAACTTCATCAACGCCTTCGCGGTGTGGACCGCAGGCGATCTCGAGGTGCTCGGGCGCCTCGCCGGTTCGCCGTTCGACCCCGGCGGGGTCGAGCCGGGCACCTGGGCGGTGGCGGAGCTGGGACGGACCATCACCGGGGTCCAGTACCTGGAGGCGATCACGTTCCTCCACGCCTATGCCCGCCGGCTGAGCGAGTGGTGGCAGGACCATGACCTGCTGCTCACCCCGACCATCCCCGAACCGCCACCGACCCTCGGCCAGTTCGTCTCCACCGAGGAGAACCCGCTGAACGGCCTGGTCCGTTCGGCGGCGATCGTGCCCTTCTGCGCGCCGTTCAACATCAGCGGGCAGCCGGCCATGTCGCTGCCGGTGCACTGGAATGATGCCGGCCTGCCCATCGGCGTGCAGCTCGTGGCCCCGTACGGGCGTGAGGACCTGCTGCTGCGGGTCGCGGCCCAGCTCGAGCAGGCGATGCCCTGGTCCGGCCGGATCCCACCGGTGCACGCCTGAGTCCGTTTACGCGCTGGAGCGGGCCCGGCGGTAGGCCGGCACCTCGGTCATCGGTGGCCGCTCGACGTAGCGGACCTCGACCGGCTCGTACCCGGGCGCTTCGATGACTGCGGGACCCTGCCCGAGCCGGGGCTCGGCCCGCTGCAGCACCGCTTGCAGCACCGCGGCGGCCTGCGGCGCCAGCTCGCCGAGGGGGCGGTTGCGGTGGCGGCGCACCCCGAGGTCGACCTGCGCTATCCGCTCGGTGCCGAACCGCTCGGCGACGTCGATGAGCAGCCCGATGTCGACGCCGTAACCCTGTGCGAACGGGAGCTGCTCGAGCAGCTCGCGCCGCCCGGCGTACTCACCGGCCAGCGGCTGGACCACGCTCGTGAGCTTGGGGAAGAGCTGGGCGAGCAGCGGGCGGGCCACCAGCTCGGTCACCCGGCCTCCACCGCTGGGCTCACCGTCGAGGGGCCGCTCGTAGAAGCCCTTCACGAAATCCACGTCGTCCCGGGTGAGCAGCGGCCCGAGCAGGCCGACCACGAAGGCGGGGTCGAAGCCGGCGATGTCGGCATCGCACCAGACGACCAGGTCTCCGGAGGAGACGAACAGCGACTTCCACAGGGCCTCCCCCTTGCCGTGGCCCGTGCCGTAGGAAGGGAGGACCGCGGCGGCGTCGACGACCGTGGCCCCCGCGTCGCGGGCCTCAGCGGCCGTCGAGTCGGTCGAGTGGTCGTCGACCACGATCAGCTCGTCGACCAACGGGCAGGCCCGGACGAGTCCGGCGCGGATCCGCTCCACGATCGGGCCCACCCGGCCGGCTTCATTCCGGGCCGGCAGGCACACCGAGACCCGCTGGCCGCGCTTGGCCTCGACGAGCGTGCCGGGTGCGAACTCGTCGGCACGGAAGGTCCGGATCACGGGCACGAGCACGCCCGACATCGTTTCTGACCGTTCCGACGGTGGGCAAGGCGTGGCTTGGCCGAGTGGCGAGGCGCCCAGGTTTTCGCAGGATTCGCCCGACGGGTGGCGGGCCTGGCGGCGATGCGGTCTCCGGCCGGTAGCATCGTCGGTCCGTACACCGGTCCGCCGACCTCACGGCCACGAGAGGTCCGATCAGAGGGAAATTGCCAGATGAGTGTCACCGTCCGGGTGCCCCCCGTCTTCCGCACCATGACGGGAGGTCAAGCACAGGTCAGCGTCGAAGGCGGGACGGTCGGCGAGGTGCTGGCCGCGCTCGACGCTGCTCATCCCGGCTTCCGTGACAAGCTGCTCGACGACGGCGGGGCCTTGGTGCGGTACGTGAACCTTTTCGTCGACGACGATGACGTCCGGTTCCTCCAGGGCCTCGACACCCCGGTGCCCGACGGGGGCACGGTGTCGATCATGCAGGCCGTGGCTGGTGGCTGAACGTGCCCTCCCGGCGTGCCCGCGAGCGTTCAACGGGCTCGGCAGGGTCGTGGGTTGCTCGGCCGACGCGAACGCCGTTCTGATTCCGGGTAGGCCAGCGGCCTCATTTCCGGGGCCAGCCGGCTCATTTGCGTCAACAGCCGCTCGTCGGCCGACGAAGATCTAGCCGCAACCAACCTTCAGCGGCGGTTCCCCAGACGGCACGGCTGGCCGGTCGGCTTCCCGGCGGGGGAGGCGGACCGGCCACCGGCACCCCGTGTCAGTGCAGGCGGGCCAGCATCTCCCGTCGGGGTGGGCCGAGCTCCGGCTCGGGTGGGCGGTTCTCCCGGTCCTGGAACACCTCGAGGATCCGGCCGAAGACGTCGGGGTCGGTGAGCATGGCCTCGGGGGGGTCGAGCAGGTTGAAGGTGCGCACGAAGGCCCGGTACACGCGGGCGTCGGTGCGCACCGCTGGGAGCAGGCCGTCCCGCATCACCTCCCTGGCGAAGGCCGCGGGATCGCTGGGCGGTCCCCCCGACCCGTTCGCCGGGTCTCGCCCATCGCGGGCCTCGCGCTCGGCCGCGGCTGCCTCGCGGGCCAGGCGGTCCTGGTTCACGGCGGCGCGGTACCAGGGCAGCACCTCCCGTTCGCAGGCCGCCTCGTAGAGCCGTCCCCGGGCCCGCGGGTCGTCGCCGCCCGCGGCGATGGCATCGGCCAGCAGTGTGGCCTGCACGGTGGCGAGCGAGCAGCCCCGCCCGTAGAGGGGGTTGGTGCAGGTGTGGGCGTCACCCAGCGCGTGGAACCCGAGCACCAGGGGCTCGCCGCCGTCACCGGTGAAGCGCAGGTGACGGTTGAGCAGGCCTCCCATCACGTGCACGGGGGTCGTGGCCGCGGCCCGTTCGGCCTGGACCCAGGGCTCGGTGGCAGTGAGGTTGCGGGCCGCGAGGTCGAACAGGTCGGGATCGAGGAGGAGCTTGCGCAGCTCGTCGTCGTGGGTGCGCACCGCCAGGGTGACCGAGAACGTGCGGTTGTCGCCCTGAAACACCCCGTACTTCAGGTAGCCGAGGTCACCACCGATCGGGCCGGCGGCATCGGGGAAACCAGCCCCGTCCCGCAAGCGGTAGAAGCGCGAGAGGTAGACGATGCCGGTGTCCTCCTCGGTCTGGTCCAGTTCCACCCCGAGGCTGGAGAACCACCGGGGGATCGCGGACCGTCGACCAACGGCACCCACGACCAGGTCGGCCGTGAGGACGTCTCCGCGGTCGAGGACCACACCGGTGACCAGTGGCGGGCCCACCGGGCGGCCGGGCGGGGATGCCAGCCCGTCGACGCCGCGCCCGTGCATCAACGACACGCTCGGCGACTCGAGTACGACCTGTCGCAGCACCCACTCGAACGTGGTGCGTCGACAGGCGAGAGCGACGAGGTCGTCGTCGCCGGGCTGTGGTGAGCGGTCGTCGATGGTCTCGGGCAGCATCTCGCCGAAGCGGATCTCGGTGGCCCCCGCGTCGAGCAGGCGCTGCAGCACGTCCGGGTAGCGGTCGCGCAGGAGGTTGCGCAGCCGGGCGAGCAGGGCGTGTGAGTGCCGCACCTGCGGCGCGCCCCGGCGGTCCCAGTCGAACGCCGCGTCCGGGTCGGGCGGCAGCGGCGTGGCATCGCGCTCGATCACCGTCACCCGGTATCCCGCCCGCGACAGGGCCAGTGCGGCCGCCAGGCCGCCCACGCCGGCTCCCACCACGGCTACGTGCAGGCTCTCGTCCCCCATGGCCCTCCTGTACGGGTGTGGTCGGGCTGCCTCGAGGACTCCCGAGAACTTGACTGGGTGGTCAAGATTACCGGCCGTCGAAGGGAGGCCGGCCATTTCCTTCCCCGGGTTGCGAACCGCCGCGCCGTCTGGTTGGCTGGTTAGCAGTCTCATAGCGAGAGTGCTAACCACCGGCAAGAGCAACGCCTGTACCTACGGAGGGACAACCGCAGATGCCCAAGATCATCGAGTTCGACGAACAGGCTCGTCGGGCCCTCGAGCGAGGCATGAACCAGCTCGCGGACGCCGTACGGGTCACGCTCGGCCCCAAGGGTCGCAACGTGGTCCTCGAGAAGAAGTGGGGCGCGCCGACCATCACCAACGACGGCGTGTCGATCGCCAAGGAGATCGAGCTCGAGGACCCCTACGAGAAGATCGGTGCGGAGCTGGTCAAGGAGGTCGCCAAGAAGACCGACGACGTGGCCGGCGACGGCACCACCACCGCCACGGTGCTCGCCTGGTCGATGGTGCGTGAGGGCCTGCGCAACGTGGCGGCCGGCGCCAACCCGATGTCGCTCAAGCGGGGCATCGAGAAAGGTGTCGAGGCCGCGGTGGAGGCCATCAAGGGTCTGGCCCAGGACGTGGAGGACAAGAGCCAGATCGCGCAGGTGGCCGGCATCTCCGCTGCGGACCCGGAGATCGGCGACATGATCGCCGAGGCCATCGACAAGGTCGGCAAGGACGGCGTGATCACCGTCGAGGAGTCCAACACCTTCGGGATGGAGATGGACCTCGTCGAGGGCATGCGCTTCGACAAGGGCTACATCTCGCCCTACTTCGTCACTGACCCCGAGCGGATGGAGGCGGTCCTCGAGAACCCCTACATCCTCCTCGTGGGTTCCAAGATCTCGGCGGTGCGCGACCTGGTCCCGGTGCTCGAGAAGGTGATGCAGGCGGGCAAGCCGCTCGTGGTCATCGCTGAGGACGTCGAGGGGGAGGCGCTCGCCACCCTGGTGGTCAACAAGATCCGCGGCACCTTCAACTCGGTGGCCGTGAAGGCGCCGGGCTTCGGGGATCGCCGCAAGGCCATGCTCCAGGACATGGCCATCCTGACCGGGGGCCAGGTCATCACCGAAGAGGTGGGCCTCAAGCTCGAGAACACCACCCTCGACCTGCTCGGTCAGGCCCGAAAGGTGGTGGTCACCAAGGACGAGACCACCATCGTCGAGGGCGCCGGCTCCGAGGAGGACATCCAGGGCCGCATCAATCAGATCAAGGCTGAGATCGACAAGACCGACTCCGACTACGACCGGGAGAAGCTCCAGGAGCGTCTCGCCAAGCTGTCGGGCGGCGTGGCGGTGCTGAAGGTCGGCGCGGCCACCGAGGTCGAGCTCAAGGAGAAGAAGCACCGCATCGAGGATGCGGTCAGCACCACGAAGGCGGCCATCGAGGAGGGTGTCGTGGCCGGTGGTGGCGTCACCCTGTTGCGGGCCCAGAGCAAGGTGCTGGACCTCGCCAAGGACCTCTCGACCGATGAGGCCACGGGGGCCAAGATCGTCGCCCACTCCCTCGAGGAGCCGCTCAAGCAGATCGCGACCAACGCCGGCCTCGAGGGCGGCGTGGTGGTCGAGCGGGTGCGCAACCTCGATGCCCCGTCGGAGGGCCTCAACGCGGCCACCGGTGACTACGAGGACCTGGTGAAGGCCGGCATCATCGACGCCGCGAAGGTGACCCGCTCGGCGCTGCAGAACGCGGCGTCGATCGCGGCCCTCTTCCTCACCACCGAGGCGGTCATCGCCGACAAGCCGGAGGAGAAGGCCCCCGCCATGCCTGGTGGCGGCGACATGGACTTCTGATCCACCCGGGCTCCAGCCTGGAGTGGTGGGCGCCCTTGGGGGCGCCCTCCACTCCTTTTCCCGTTCTGTTCAGCTCGGCATCTTCCCGTTCTGTTCAGCTCAGCGCGGTCTGAGCCCGCGCCGAGCTGAACCGTTCGCCAGTCGGGGCTGGCATCGGGTCCCTCCGGCGGGGCGGGATAGCGTCAGAGCGATGAACGCCCGAGGCCGGACGGCGAAGGTGCTGACGAGCCGGTATGCCGGCTCCGGCACCGGCCTGCGGCGGGTGCCCGATGAGCTCATCGTCGAGGAGCCGCTCGAGATCCGCCTCGACGGGGTGCTCGTCACCACGACCATGCGCACCCCGGGCAACGACTTCGAACTGGCGGCGGGTTTCTGCTTCACCGAGGGCCTGCTCGCCGGCGCAACGGTGCAGGCTTGCCGCTACTGCGCGACGGCCTCCGCGGTCGAGACCGCGTTCAACGTGGTGAGCGTCGACACCGCAGGTCGCGCCCCCGTGCCCACCCCTCGGCTGGGGGCGACCACGTCGTCGTGTGGGCTGTGCGGCTCGACGAGCATCGACCAGCTGGCCGAGCGGCTGCGCCCCCTGGCGGAGCCGCAGGGGTTCACCCTCGATGTCCTGGCCTCGGTACCGGATCGGGTCCGGGTGGCCCAGCCCCTCTTCGAGGCCACCGGGGCGGTGCACGCGGCCGCCGCGTTCGACCGGACGGGGGAGGTGGTACACGTGAGAGAGGACGTGGGCCGGCACAACGCGGTCGACAAGGTCGTGGGCCGGCTGCTGCTCGACGGTGTGCTGCCGGCGAGCCGGTTCGGCCTCTACGTCAGCGGGCGGGCGTCGTTCGAGATCGTGCAGAAGGCGTGGGCCGCGGGCTTCCCGGCCGTGGTGGCGGTGAGCGCCCCCTCCTCGCTGGCCGTCGAGACCGCGCACCGGGCGAACCTGCTGCTCGCTGGCTTCGCCCGCGACGGCAGGCTCAACCTGTACTCGGGGGCGGACCGTGCGGCGTGACCTGTGGGTGGGGCTTTCGCCGAACGGTCTCGGCCAGCAGAAGCCGAACCACTACCTCGACATGCTCAGGACGGTCTGGGACAACCGGGCGCACCCCAAGTACGCCTTCGACGTGCTCACCAAAGGCGTGTGCGATGGCTGCGCGCTGGGCGTCGCGGGCCTGCACGACTGGACCATCGACGGCGTGCACCTGTGCACCACCCGCCTGCGCCTCCTGGAGGTCAACACCGCCGACCCGATCGATCCGCTGGTGCTGGCCGACGCGGCGGCCTTGCGGCAGCGCTCGGGGCAGGAGCTTCGCCGCCTCGGCCGGCTCGCCTACCCGATGCGCCGCAACGCCGGTGAGCGGGGCTTCCGCCGCATCAGCTGGGACGAGGCCCTCGACGCTCTCGCAGCGGGGATCCGCCGCGCTGGTGGGGAGCGGGTCGCCCTCTACCTGACCAGCAGGGGGCTCACGAACGAGACCTACTACGTCGCCGGCAAGGCCGCTCGGGCCATGGGCATCGCCAGTATCGACTCGGCTGCCCGAGTGTGCCACGCCCCCTCCACCCTCGGGCTCAAGCAGACCATCGGGGTGGCCGCCACCACCTGCTCGCTGCGCGACGTGATCGAGAGCGACCTGGTCGTCATCTGGGGAGCGAACCCGGCGAACAATCAGCCGGTGTTCATGAAGTACCTCTACCTGGCCCGCCAGCGAGGTACCCGGGTCGTGGTCGTCAACCCGTACCTCGAGCCGGGCCTGGAGCGGTACTGGGTGCCGTCCAACCTCGAGTCCGCCCTTTTCGGCACCAGGATGTGCGACCTCCACGTCCCGGTGCGCCCGGGTGGTGACGTGGCGTTCGCCAACGCGGTGTTGAAACGCCTGGTGGAGACCGGCGCGATCGATCGTCGGTTCATCGAGGCCCATACCGAAGGGTGGGACGAGCTGGTCGCGATGCTGGAGCGCCAACCGCTCGAGCGACTGCTCGACGGCGCGGGACTGACCGCGACCCAGCTGGACGCGTTCGTGGGCGAGTACACCCGGGCCCGCTCGGCCATCCTGCTGTGGTCCATGGGTATCACCCAGCACCGGGATGCGGTTGCCGGTGTGCAGGCGATCGTGAACGTCGCCCTGGCCCGCGGCAACGTCGGCCGCGACGGGGCAGGTCTCATGCCGATCCGTGGCCATTCGGGTGTGCAGGGGGGCGCGGAGATGGGGGCGTACGCGACGGCCCTGCCCGGGGGCGTGGAGGTGAACGAGGTCAACGCCGCTGCGCTGGCCGAGCAGTGGGGCTTCGCGGTCCCGAGTCGGCCGGGTCGGACTGCGCCCGAGATGGTGGAGGCGGCTGAGCGGGGCGAGCTCGACGTGCTGTGGATGTCCGGAGGCAACTTCCTCGACGTGCTCCCCGATCCCCACAGGGTGGAAGCTGCGCTGTCCGCGGTCCCCCTGCGGGTCCACCAGGACATCGTGGTCAGCTCGCAGATGTTCGTCCCGGGGGACGACGTGATCCTGCTGCCGGTGTGCACCCGCTACGAGCAGGAGGGCGGCGGCACCGAGACGACGACCGAGCGTCGCATCGTGTACTCCCCGGAGATCCCGCGGCGGGTGGGCGAGGCCCGCAGCGAGTGGCGGCTGTTCGCCGACGTGGCCATCCGGGTGCGACCCGATCTGGCGCACGCCTTCCGTTGGCCGACCAACCAGGCGCTGCGGGCCGAGATCGCCTCGGTCGTGCCCGCCTACGCGGGCATCGAACGGTTGTCCCGGACGGGGGACCAGGTCCAGTGGGGCGGTCGGCACCTGTGCGCAGGCGGGGTGTTCCCCACGCCGAGCGGGCGGGGCCGGTTCACGCCGCTCGAGCCCGCCGTGGTCGACCTGCCCGAGGGCGCGTTCGTGGTGTCGACCCGGCGAGGTCGGCAGTTCAACTCCATGGTGTTCAGCGAGGTCGACCCGCTCACCGGCGCCGGTCGGGACGCCGTGTACATCGACGCCGCCGACGCCGCCGTCCTAGGCCTGCGGGAGGGTGACCGGGTCGTGCTCACGAGCGACGTGGGGGAGATGCCCGGCACGCTCGTGTTCGCCCGGCTGCCCACCCGGACCCTGCAGGTGCACTGGCCGGAGGGCAACGTGCTCATCCCCGGTTCAGCCTCCCACCGGGAGCCGGCGTCGAAGGTGCCCGACTACAACGCCGTGGTCACCGTCCGGCGGGCCTGAGGGACGAGGCACCCGCCGAGGTGGATCGGACCGCGGGCGGGTCCGGACTCCGGGCGGTCGTCAGCCCGCGAAAGTGGGGGTGGCCGTGCGAGCCGCCGCAGGGGGTGCGGTCGAGGCCGAGGTCCCCGCCGGTCGCGTCGTCGTGACGCCTATCGGCGGTTCCACGGCGCAGTCCCCGTCGAGCTCGAGGGAGTCGCTGCCGCGCCCCGTGAATGGGCCCGCCGGGTAGAAGATCTCGAATTCGACCTTGACCGCCGGCGTGGTCCCCGGTACCGAGAAGACCGCTACGGTGGCCTCACCGTACCCCTCCGGCACGGGGTTTGGGTCGAAGGTCAGTTCACCCGAAATGGTGGGCCCGGAGCCCTCACCGGTCGCCTCGAAGATGCCCGACTCGAAGGTGCCCGAGAGGTAACCCTCCGTCGAGTAGTTCTTGATCGTCAGCGTGACGACCCAGGTGCCCGTGGCGGTATCGCACCGGTACGTCAGGGAGGACCGGAACGCGAGGCCCGCGTCGGCGGCGCCGATCGGCACCGCCAGCAGTGCAGCGACGACCACCGTGGCGAGGACGGCCTTCCTGAGCACTTCCGATCGACCTCCCGTGCAGATGTGGCCCGCCCGTCCGCGTCGCTCCGGGCTCGCCCGGTGACGGGGACCAGGTCGGCCCGACAGCGTAGTCGCCGAGTGTGGGTCGGGTGGCGCTTCCGCACCGGCCGCTTCCTAGACTGCGGATCGTGACCGATCCCCTCCGCCCCACCGTGGGAGTGGGCGTTCTCCACCTGTTCTGCCGGCTGACGCCCCTCGCGGACGCCGAGGCCATCCTGGCGGCGGCGAAGGGCGCCGAGGCAGACGGGGCACAGGTCGTGACCGTGGCCATCCTCGGCCACAAGGCCGACCTGGCCTTCATGGCCCTCGGTTCCGATCTCTGGCGGCTGCGGAGGCTGCAGGCCGACCTGCAGGCCGCAGGGCTCGAGGTGAGCGATTCGTACGTGTCACTCACCGAGCTCTCCGAGTACGCGCAAGGCGTCCCCGAGGAGATGCGCCAGGCTCGCCTCTACCCGAAGCTGCCACCGGAGGGGAAACCCGCCTGGTGTTTCTACCCCATGTCGAAGCGCCGGCTCCCGGAGCAGAACTGGTTCACCCTGCCCTACGACGACCGCAAGGAGCTCATGTACGAGCACGGTGCGTCCGGCCGCACCTTCGCGGGGCGGGTGCTGCAGGTGGTGACCGGCTCCACGGGCCTTGATGACTACGAGTGGGGGGTCACCCTCTTCGCCGTGCATCCCGACGATCTCAAAGATGTCGTCTACACGATGCGCTTCGACCGGGCGTCGGCCATCTACGCGGAGTTCGGTCCCTTCTACACCGGGATGGTCGCCACGGTGGAAGAGGTTCTCGACCGGATCGGCTTGTACCGGGGCGATGCCTGAGCTCGAACAGCTGCGGTGCCGCCTCGCCGAGCTCGATCGGGTGGTGGTGGCGTTCAGCGGAGGTGCCGACTCGGCGTTCCTGGCCTGGGTCGCACACGACACCCTCGGGCCCGACCGGGCTCTCGCCGCCACCGCGGTCTCGCCGTCACTGGCCGCCTTCGAGCGCGAGGACTGTGCCGCGCTCGCCAGCGAGTGGGGCCTGCGCTGGGTCGAGGTGCACACCTCCGAGCTCGATGATCCGGCGTACCGGCGCAACGACGCGGACCGGTGCTCCCATTGCAAGGATGCGCTCCTGGACGCGCTCCTGCCGCTCGCCCAGCGTGACGGGGCCGCGGTCGTGCTGGGGGTCAACCTCGACGACCTGGGCGACCATCGCCCAGGGCAGCTCGCCGCGGCACGGCGCGGGGCGCGCTTTCCGCTGGTCGAGGCCGGCTTCGACAAGGCGGCCGTCCGGGAGACCTCGCGCCGTCTCGGCCTGCGGACCTGGGACAAGCCGGCGGCGGCCTGCCTGGCGTCTCGGCTCCCGTACGGCACCCCCGTCACGGTCGGCGTGCTCGGCCAGGTGGAGCGCGCCGAGGCGGCGCTCCGGGCCCTCGGGTTCCGTGCCCTGCGGGTGCGGCACTACGACGACCTGGCTCGCATCGAGGTGCCGGTCGAAGACCTGGGACGGGTCATCGCCGCCCGCGCTGACGTGGTGGAGGCGGTTCGTGCCGCGGGCTACCGGTACGTGACCCTCGACCTGGAGGGCCTGCGATCGGGGAACCTCAACCAGGCGTTGGGTGTACGGGCCGGGTGAGCCAGCTCAGCGTGCCGGGACCAGCCTGACCGGCAGCGGCCCGGTCGACAGCACGGCGGCGAGCCCCTTGGCCTCGAACTCGTCGAACGAGCCCGTGATGACGACGCGCCTGAGGGACGGATCGATCTGGCCGACCGACACCACCCGGTCGTCGATCACGATGGCCATCTTCCCGGTGGGGCAGATCGCCTGGCGCTCGATGCACGCACCGACCGCGTCGAGCAGCGGGCTGAGGTCGACGTTGAACCGGGGGACCACCACCCACCCACCGGCCTCGGCCGCTGCCGTCGCGCTCGCGATCCCGTTCTCGAGCACCGGCGGGCCGAGCACGAGCGGCGAACCGTCGGGACCCACGGTGGGTATGCCCGTGATCGGGGTGGCCCCGCCTGTCGAGCTCTCGGCCAGCACCGGCCGGAACGCCAGCTCGCCGACCGCGGTGACGGTGTCGACCAGGCGCCGCGCGGTGGGGGTGGAGCCTTCCGGTAGCTGGATCACGAGGGTCTGGCCATCCACGGACACGTCCGCGCCGTTCATCCCGGACCGCCGGAGGCGATCGGCGACCGTGGCCGCGATCGGTGCCAGGGGAGGCGCGCCCACCTGATCCCCGTCGACCCGGAAACGGATCACCCGTTCCTCGGCGGTGAGGGTGGTGACGGTGCCGGCCTGCTCACCGGGGTGGTCGCTCGTGCCCCCGCAGGCGACGGCCCCCGTCATGACGAGCACCGCGAGGAGGGTCAACCGCACGCGTCTCACGATCCCTCCGCAGTCGGCGGGAGGTCGACGACCCGAGTCCAGGTCGGGAAGCTGATGTGGGCGGCTCCGAGTCGCTCGACGATCCGGTTCCGGGCCCGGAGCTCCTCGAGGCACGGCCGGGCTCGCTCGACGCTACCGACCATGGCGATGTAGTCGGCGACGGTCAACAGCAGCGGTCCCGCGGTCGCATCCGCGTCACCCACGCGCAGCACCGCGTCGACCTCGAGCGTGGGCCGGCACGGGTTCGTCGGATCGATGCACCAGCAGTGGTACACCACACCCTCGAAGACCGAGCACGCCCGGATCCGCATCGGGTCAGTCTGCCCCACCGGTGGTGCTGCCGGGGTCAGGCGGCGAGGATGGTCGGTGATGGACACCGGCCCTGACGCCGAGGCGAGGTTGGGCCAGCTCGCCCGGGAGCTGGCGGACGGCATCGACCGAGCCATCGCCCCCTGGGTGGAGCGCAGTGTGCAGCGGGTGCTCGAGGCGTGGACCGCCCAGGCCGGGCGGGGCCAGGCACCCGACCCGGTCGTGTTGGCGACCGCGGCCGAAGCTGGCCGGCGGGCGCGTCGTGAGATCAGCCCCCAGATACGGGACCTCCTGCTCACCGACGTCGACCACCAACGGACGACCCCCCTGGCCATCCTGCGCACCGCCGTGCGGTACCCGACGGACGTGCTGCGTGCCGCGGGAGTCCCCCCGGTCGCTCGTGACCCGGTGGCCCGCCGGCAGTTCCCCGACGACGACTACGACCTGGTGCCCGGTTCCTTCGGGGATCTCGACCCGTCATTGCACGACCTGGGCATCGCCTGGGGCGCGGCCAAGGCCTTCGTGTTCACGCAGCGGCGCCGTCGCGGCGAGTCAGCGTGACCAGGGGTGCGGAGCGTCGTCTGGGGACGCGACGCGGGGGTCTCAGTCGTCGTCCGGCTCGGTGATCTGCCAGCCGGTGTCGCTCACGGCACGAGGTTCGAAGAACACGCAGTCCTGTGGGCAGGCGAAAGGCATGTCTTCGTTGACCCCCAGGCGGCAGCGTTGGAAGACGTCGCCCGTCGGTGTGCTCCGGCTGGAGTAGTGGCGGCAGTCCTCACGCACCCCCATGAGCGCAGTCTTGCAGATGGCCCAGCCGCTGGCGGCTCCGACCCGTATGGCGCGAGCGATCGCCGATCCCTCCTACCCTCTTCCCATGGCAGAGCGACTGGTGGTGATCGGCGGCGATGCGGGGAGTATGACCGCCGCATCGCAGGCCAAGCGGATGCGAACCGATCTGGAGGTCGTGGCCCTGGAGCGAGGGACCCGCACCAGCTTCGCAGCGTGTGGCATCCCGTTCTTCATCGGAGGTGAGGTCCCCACGCTCGACTCGCTGGTGGCTCGCACCCCCGACGAGCACGTGGCCCGAGGCATCGACGTGCGCCTGCGGCACGAGGTCACCGAGATCGACCTGGGGGCCCGGTCGGTGAGGGTCCGACGACTCGATCAGGGCGACGAGGTGACCATCGGCTTCGACCAACTCGTGATCGGCACGGGCGCCCGACCGCTCCGCCCGCCGATCCCCGGCCTGGATGATCGGTCCTTCGTGTTCGGGGTGCAGAACCTCGACGACGCCGAGGTGCTGATGCACCACGCTCGCAGCATCGACGCGCGGGATGTGGTGGTGGTCGGTGGGGGCTACGTCGGGTTGGAGATGGCCGAGGCGTTCTGCCATCGAGGAGCGTCGGTGACCGTGGTCGACATCGCACCGCAGGTCATGGGCACCCTCGACCCCGACATGGCCGAGCTGATCGTCGCGGCGATGCAAGGCGACGGGATCGAGGTACGGACCAGCACGCAGGTGGAAGCCGTCGAGCCGGGCCGGGTGCACACCTCCGACGGTGAGCTCCCCGCGGATCTCGTCGTGCTGGGACTGGGGGTCACCCCGAACAGCGAGCTGGCAGGCGCAGCCGGCCTCGAGCTCGGGGTGCGCAACGCCATCCGGGTCGATCGCCAGCAGCGCACCAGCGCGGCGGGCATATGGGCTGCCGGGGACTGCTGCGAGTCGATGCACCGGGTCAGTGGGCGGCCGACGTTCGTCGCCCTGGGCACGGTCGCCAACCGCCAGAGCCGGGTGGCGGGGATCAACATCGGCGGTGGCTACGCCACGTTCCCCGGCGTGCTGGGTAGCGCGGTGACCAAGATCTGCCGGACCGAGGTGGGCCGCACCGGTCTCAACGAGCGGGAGGCGACGGAGGCCGGCTTCCGGTTCGACACGGCCCGCGTCCAGACCACGACCCGTTCCCGGTACTTCCCGGGCTCCACTCCCATCACGGTGAAGCTGCTCGCCGAGCGAGGTACGGGCCGGCTGCTCGGCGGCCAGATCGTCGGTGGTCCGGGATCGGCCAAACGGATCGACACGGTGGCCACCGCACTGTGGAACGGGATGCATGCGGATGAGCTGATCAACCTCGACCTGTCCTACGCGCCCCCTTTCTCGCCGGTGTGGGACCCGGTTCAGGTCGCGGCCCGCCAGCTCGCCTGAGCTGCCGCAGCTCACCGCCGGCCGGGCCGGCGGCGCGGTTCACACGATGGAAACAATCGGGGAACCGTCGGGAAACAACGTGTCGCCATCCTTTCGGCTGTCTTGCTGACGGCTGAGCGGTCGTCTCCGCTCACGACAGGGAAGGGAGTCGTGCGGCATGGAATCGGCGCTCGACAGCGGCAACACCGCGTGGATGCTGGCAGCCACCGCCCTGGTGCTGTTCATGACGCCGGGCCTCGCCCTCTTCTACGGCGGGATGGTCCGAGCGAAGAACGTGCTCGGGATGCTCATGCAGAACGTCTTCGCCATGGGGCTGATGGCGGTGCTGTGGGTGCTGATCGGCTACACGCTGGCCTTCGGCGGCACGGGCCCACTGGTCGGCAACCTCGACTTCGCCGGCTTCAAGGGCGTGGGCATGGAGGTGATGGAGGGCCTCACGATCCCGGTCATCCTGTTCGCCGCCTTCCAGATGACCTTCGCCATCATCACTCCGGCGCTCATCACGGGAGCCACCGCCGATCGTATGAAGTTCGGCGCGTACGCGCTGTTCATCGGCATCTGGCTGCTCGTCGTCTACTCGCCGGTCGCCCACTGGGTGTGGGGCGGTGGTTGGATCTTCGATATGGGCGCGCTCGACTTCGCTGGCGGCGCCGTGGTGCACATCAACGCCGGCGCGGCCGCTCTGGCGATGGCCATCCTGCTCGGCAGGCGCAAGGGTTGGCCGAAGGAGGGCATGCACCCCCACTCGCTCCCACTCACGCTGGTCGGCACCGGGATCCTGTGGTTCGGCTGGGCGGGCTTCAACGCAGGGTCCGCGCTCGCCGCCGACGGGCTCGCCGCGCAGGCCATCCTCAACACGTTCGTCGCCGCCTCGGCGGCGATGCTGGGCTGGGTGCTGGCCGAGTGGGCCAAGGACGGCCAGCCGACCACGCTCGGCGCAGCATCGGGCGCGGTCGCGGGACTCGTCGCCATCACCCCATGTGCCGGGTTCGTCGGCGCGGTGCCCTCGATCCTGATCGGATTCCTCGCCGGCATCGTCTGTCTGTTCGCCATCCAGTTGAAGTACCGGTTGGGCTATGACGACTCCCTCGACGTGGTCGGCATCCACCTCGTCGGTGGGCTCACCGGAGCGTTGCTGCTCGGGCTGTTCGCCGACACCGCCATCAACCCGGGCGGCGCCGACGGTCTCTTCGTCGGGGGCGGTGCGGGGTTGCTGGGCAAGCAGTTCGTGGCGTCGATCGCCGTTCTGGCCTTCTCGTTCGTGGCCACCCTCGTCATCGGCAAGGTGCTGGATGTCATCGTGGGCCTGCGGGTGACCCCCGAGGAAGAGGATCAAGGGCTCGATCTCAGCCAGCATGCCGAAACCGCCTACAACTTCGGTGACGTCGCCTCGATGGGTCGGATCGGGTAGGGAGGAGCAAGCCATGAAGCTGATCACCGCGATCATCAAGCCGCACAAGCTCGACGACGTGAAGGACGCCCTGAAGGAGGCGGGGGTGCAGGGCCTCACGGTCGACGAGGTGAAGGGCTTCGGGCGTCAGGGCGGCCACACCGAGGTCTACCGGGGCGCCGAGTACACCGTCGACCTCCTGCCGAAGGTCAGGATCGAGGTGGTGGTCGACGACGCGGACGCCGAGCGGCTCGCGGAGCTGATCGTCGGTGCGGCCAGGACGGGCAAGATCGGTGACGGCAAGGTGTGGATCACCCCCGTCGACCGGGTGGTGCGTATCCGCACCGGTGAGCGCGATGTCGATGCGGTCTGATCCGGTGATCGGGCCGTAGTGAGGTCCATGCCACCCACCCTGGAACGCCAGGCACTGCTCGGCGACCCGCAGCTCGCGGGAGTCGAGCTGTGCCGCGCCTACAGCGATCTGGTCGACCGGTGGTTGGCGGAGCTCTACGAGCTCGAGGTGGGCAGGAACCAGGGGGTGGCCCTGGTGGCGGTCGGCGGCTACGGGCGTTCCGAGCTCTCCCCCCAGAGCGACATCGACCTGCTCCTCCTCCACGACGGGATCGTGCCCATCGGCGAGATCGCGGAACGGATCTGGTACCCGATCTGGGATGCTGGCTTGAAGCTCGGTCATGCGGTTCGGACACCGAAGGAGGCGCTACGCCTCGCGGCCGACGATCTCGACACGGCCACCTCGATGCTGTCGCTGCGTCCGGTCGCTGGTGATCGAGCGCTGGCGGAGGACGTCGCGTCCAGGTCGAGGACGCTGTGGGCCAAGCGAGCGAAACGCTGGCTCGCCGAGCTGAGCCGTTCGGTGAAGCAACGGCATGCCGTCGCGGGCGAAGTCGCCTTCCTCCTCGAGCCGGACCTGAAGGACGGTCGGGGTGGGCTGCGCGACGTCCATGCCATCCGATGGGCGGAGGCGGCTCGCACGGTCATGCTCGAGGGAGACGATGACGGGCTGGCGGAGGCCTACGACACGATCCTCTCGGCGCGGGTCGAGCTCCACCGGCGAACCGGACGCCGGGGTGATCGCTTGGTGCTCGAGGAGCAGGACGGTGTGGCCGGCGCCCTCGGCTACCCGAGCGCCGATGAACTCATGCGGGCAGTGTCGTCCGCGGCCAGGCGCATCGCCTGGACCAGTGATGAGGTATGGGACCGGGTCGACTCGTCACTGGCCGGCCCCCTGCGGTCGCGCCTGGTGCGCGACCGGGAAGTCGCGCCAGGGGTCGTGCTGCGCGACGGCATCGTGGAGCTCCACCGTTTCGCCGACCCCGGGGCGGACCCGCTACTCGGCCTGCGAGTGGCCGTCGCCGCGGCGACCAACGCCACCCGGATCGAGCGCCGGACGCTCAACCGCCTGGCCGGTGAAGCCCCCGCGCTGGGGGACCCCTGGCCCGACGGGGCCCGATCGCTGCTGGTGGAGCTGCTGCTCGCCGGTGAGCCCGCCATCGCGGTCATCGAGTCGCTCGACCAGCGGGGCATCTGGGTGCGGGTGCTGCCCGAGTGGGCCAAGGTGCGGTGCCGGTCGCAACGCAACGCCTACCACACCTTCACGGTCGACCGGCATCTCTGCCAGGCAGCGGTCAACGCGGCCGCCCTGGCCGAGCAGGTGGACCGCCCGGACCTGCTCGTGGTCGGCGCGCTCCTCCACGACATCGGCAAGGGTGAGCCCGGCGATCACACCGAAGCAGGGATCGAGCTCGTGGGGCGCATCGGTCCCCGGATGGGTTTCCCACCCGCTGACGTCACGGTGCTGCAGGAGCTGGTCCGCCATCATCTGCTGCTCGCTGATGTCGCGGTGCGGCGCGACCTCTCCGACCCCGGCACGATCGAGCGGGTCGCCAGCCAGGTGCGTTCGCTGTCGACGCTGCGGCTGCTGGCCGCGCTGACCGAAGCCGACTCCCTGGCGACCGGCCCCGCCGCGTGGAACAGCTGGAAGGCCGAGCTGGTGGGCGAGCTGGTGGACCGGGTCGCGCATGTCCTCGGCGGCGGAGAGGCCTCGGAGGTCACGACCACCGATCGCTTCCCCTCCGAGGCGCAACGAGCCCGGATGGCCGAGGGGCGGCGGGTGGTCGAAGCCTCCGGTGATGACCTCCTGGTGATCGCCGAGGATCGACCGGGCATGTTCAGCCGGGTGGCCGGCGCGTTGGCGCTGAACGGCCTCGACGTGCTGGAAGCCGCGGCCCACTCGGATGACGCCGGCATGGCGATCGAGACCTTCAGGGTGCAGAGCGCCTTCGGTTCGGTGATCCCCTGGGAACGGGTGGTCACCGACATCGAGAAGGCCCTCGAGGGGAAGTTGGCGCTGCACGCCCGGCTGGAGGAGCGGGCGAGGATGTACCGGCGGGATCGCCGCCGGGCGCTGGCGCCCGATCCACCGACGGTGCTCGTCGACAACGACATCTCGACGGCGGCGACGGTGATCGAGGTGAAGGCCCCGGATGCCGTCGGCGTCCTCTACAAGATCACCCGGGCCATCGCCGAGCTCGACCTGGACCTGCGCTCCGCCAAGGTCCAGACCCTCGGAGCGGACGTGATCGACTCGTTCTACGTGTGCGACCGCTCGGGCGGCAAGGTGACCGACCCGAACCACCTTGGGGAGCTCGAGCGGGCCATCCTGCACGCGCTGGCCGGTTGAGCCGGTCCGCCGTCACCGTCGTTCGCGGGGCAGGTGGCGACAGGCTGGCAGTAGCGTGCGGGCGATGGATCGACGGGTGACCGCTCAGGACCTCCTGCGTTGGAGCGAGGCGCTTGCCGGCATCGCCCGCACCGGTCTCGGCTTCACCGACAACCCCTACGAGCGTGAACGTTTCGAGGAGGTGCTCGCGGTCGCGGCCGACATCCGCCACGCGGCCCGATCCGACATCGACCACGACCAGGTGGTTTCGGAGTGGATGAAGACGACCGGCACCGGCGTCGCCGGTTACCAGACCCCGAAGATCGCGGTGGGTGCCGTGGTGGGCAACGACCGCGGCGAGATCCTCCTGGTGAAGCGGGCCGACTCGGGGATCTGGCTCTACCCGACCGGTTGGGCTGACATCGGCTACTCCGCGTCGGAGGTGGCGGTGAAGGAGGTGAAAGAGGAGACGGGTATCGACTGTGAGGTCCGGCGGTTGATCGGTCTGTTCGACGGGTTGCGCCTCGGTTTCACCCAGATTCCCCTGTACTCGCTGGTCTTTCACTGCCACGCGGTGGGAGGAGAGCTGGAGCCACATCCCCTCGAGTGTGCGGACGTCGGTTGGTTCTCGGAGGGCCACCTGCCCCCGCACGTGGCCGGAGCCGACCACTGGGCGGATCACGCGTTCCGGGCGATCAGGGGAGAACCGCTCGACGTGCTCTACGACCAGCCGCGGATACCTCCGTGGCGGGCCGATGACCCATCACCTGACGACCCATCATCTCGAACGAGGTAGACCAGGACGCGATCGACACCGCGTCGGAGAACAGGGGGATTCATGGCGGAGCTTCCATCTGCGAGTGAAGCGGCAGATGCCGTTCGCCGGGGGGAGATGAGCGCTCGGGCCTTGCTCGAGGAGTGCCTGGCGGCCATCGAGGAACGCAATGACGTATTGAACGCGTTCGTGTACCTGGACCCCGAGGGGGCCCGGGCCCGGGCGGCGGAGATCGATGATCTGGTCCGCCGGGGCGAGGACCCGGGGCCGTTCGCCGGTGTGCCGTTCGGTGTCAAGGACCTCGAGGACTGCGCGGGGATGCCGACCTCGCACGGGTCGCTGCTGTACAAGGACGCTCCGCCGGTCACCGAGGACTCCATCCACGTGGCTCGCCTGCGCGCTGCGGGCGCGGTCTTCGTGGGCAAGACCGCCGCACCCGAGTTCGGCACGATCCAGTTCACCCGCACCAAGGCCTGGGGGGTGACCCGCAACCCGTGGGACACCGACCGCACACCGGGGGGATCGAGTGGTGGCTCGGCCGCCGCGGTCGCCGGTGGCCTGGTGCCGATCGCCACCGCCAGTGACGGGGGTGGTTCCACCCGGATCCCCGCGGCGTTCAGCGGTCTGGTCGGCATGAAGCCGAGCTACGGCCGCATCCCCCATCCCAGCGCGGATCCCTCACAGACGGCCGTGTACGGGGTGGAGGCGGTGACGGTGGCCGATGCGGCCCGGCACCTCGACGTCACCGCGGGTCCACACGACGCTGATCGCACGTCCCTGCCGCCGGCGGGACTCCGCTACCAGGACGCCATGGAGAGCCTCGACGTCTCGGGACTGCGCGTCGGCTGGTCAGGAGACCTGGGCTTCGCGGTCGTCGATCCCGAGGTGCTCGAGCTCACCCGTGCCTCGGCGGAGGCGCTGGCTCAGGCCGTGGGGACCGAGCTCGTCGAGTACCCGGTCCGCCTCACGGACCCGATCCGCACCTGGCTGCAGGCCGGGTCGGTCACCTTGTGGCTGGACATCGAGGAGAGCGAGCACTATCCCGCGCGCCTGGACGACCTCACCCCGTTCGTGCGCTTCAGCCTGGAGACGAGCTACGAGCGTCCGGTTCGCACGCTGGTGCCGGGACTGCGTCGCCGGCTCCAGCTCGAGGCCGACGTAGCCCGGATCTTCCAGGACGTCGACGTGCTCCTGACCCCCACCACGGCCGTACCCGCCTTCGACGCCGCGGGCCCATCGCCGACCACGATCGCCGGCGAGGACCTGGTCGAGCGGTTCGGACCCTTGGCGGCGGGGGCGATGAGCGTGCCGTTCACGATGCTGGCCAACCTCTGCTGGAACCCCGCGTGCTCGGTGCCTGCCGGTCTCAGCTCTGACGGGCTGCCGGTGGGGTTGCAGATCATCGGGCGTCGGCACGCGGACGAGGTGGTGCTGCGGCTCGCCAGGCTGCTGGAGCAGACTCGGCCCTGGCCCCGGCACGCCCCGATGGGAGCAGGTGCCTAGGCGCGAGCGCGTGGCTGGTGCGTCAATCCTGGTCGCGCAGGAAGCGTTCGACCTCTTCGACCAGGGTCGAGCCGTCATCGAGCAGTCTCGGCTCCTCCTCGTCGAAACGCTCCTCGAGCTGCCGCACGTAGTCGCGGGTCTCCTCGTCGTCGTCGACCAGCGAGCTGACTTCTTCTTCGTAGTCCCGAGCGGCTTGCTTCAGCTCGGTGAGATCGAGGGAGACCTGCAGCAGGCGTGACGCCCGGTCGACGAGGGCCAGGGTGGCCTTGGGCGAGGGTGACGCGGGGACGTAGGTGGGCACGGCGGCCCACAGCGACGACGACGGCAGACCCGCTTCTCGTGACAGCGCCTGGAGCACGCCGGTGATCCCGGTCGGCCCCTCGTAGCGTGACGGGAGCAGGCCGAGCTCGCGGGCGGTGTCGGCGTCGTGGCCGACGCCGAAGACTGAGACCGGCCGCGAGTGCGGCACTTCGGCGAGGAGCGCGCCGAAGGTGATGACTCGCCGGGTGTCGAAGGCGCGGGCCACGCCGATGATCTGCTCGCAGAACGTGCGCCACCGCAGTTGTGGCTCGGGCGCCACCAGGAGGATCACATCCAGGTTGGCACCTGGGACGGTCGTGGCAGAGAACTCGATCTCCGGCCACAGGATTTCGCGCTCGCCGTGCGCGTCGAACCGGACGAGCGGCCGGGTTGAGGTGAAGTCGTAGAAGAGTTCCGGGTCGACGGCCGCGAACGGCCGCGCTCGCCACTGCTCGGCAAACACGCTCACCGCGCTGCTGGCCGCGTCGCCGGCATCGCTCCAGCCGGAGAAGGCCACGAGCATCACGGGGGCGATCAGCTGCGGGCGGCGGAACCAGCGCACGTGCTCGAGACGCGGGCTGCGCCCTTGCGGATCAGCCATCACCTCACCGTACCGGGCGATCGTGGTCCTGCGTGCGCCGGACCGTTAGCGTGACCGCCGATGAGTCTCGAGATCGTCGAATGCAAGGTCGCCGACCCCGAGGTGGTGGCGGCGTTCCAGCGCTTGACCCCTCAGCTCTCGTCCTCCAGCTCACCCCCGACCGCCGAGCAGCTGGCTGAGATCGTGGCCTCACCCGCCACCGTGCTGTTCCTCGCCCGATCCGGGGGGGAGATCGTGGGCAGCCTGACACTGGCGATGTTCCGCATTCCCACCGGGCTCCGGGCCTGGATCGAGGACGTGGTGGTCGACGAGTCCGCTCGCGGCCAGGGGGTGGGGGAGGCGCTCAACCGGGCCGCACTCGAACGGGCACGGGCTTCAGGAGCACGCACGGTCGATCTGACCTCCCGCCCCAGCCGGGTAGCCGCCAACCGGCTGTACCAGCGGATCGGATTCGTGCAGCGGGAGACCAACGTGTACCGCTTCGAGCTGGCGTAGGGCCGGCGAACCCGCTGGCGCGCCTCGGCGTGGTCCCACCGGCCGAGGCCGCCGGAACCACGCCGAGTGCACGAGCGGGTTCCTCAGCGGGTAGCCATGGCGTGCAGCCCACCTGCCGAGACGTCGAACCAGCCGGTGAGGGTGCCGACCCGGGCGGGCGTCGGCTGGCGAGCGGACTCGTCGGTCAGCCAGGTGTCGATGCTGGTCAGACCGGGACCGGGGTTGCCGTTGCCGAGCTGGCCGGTCGGGTTCCACCCCCAGCTCCACAACGTCCCGTCGGACCGGATGGCGATGGCGAACCCGTAGCCGAGGGCGACCTTCGACCATCCCCCCGGTTCGCCGACCAGCGTCGGGGAGGCCCGCAGGGCGTCACCCGTGGTGCTCGAGGTACCGAGACCCAACCCGCCGGCGATGTTGTCACCCCAGGCGAAGAGCGAGCCTGCTGAGTCAATGGCCATCGAGAAGCCTCCGTCGATGGGCGTGCTGCCCGCGACGGCCCGGACCCAATCCGTCTTCGTCCCCACTTGCGTGGGCTGGGGATGGAAGTCGTTGATGCACTGCCACTGGGTACCGTCCACCGGCGCAGCGCCGAGCCCGAGCTGCCCACGGCAGTTCTGCCCCCATGCGTAGAGCCGGCCGTCGTCAGCCACCGCCAGCACGTGAGTCGTCAACCGGCCCCCAGCGCTGACCGATCGCCACGTGCCCGGGATGCGGCTCGGCGTGGGATGAGGGTCGAGATCGATCGTTCCTGTTCCGAGCGCACCGGAGCTGTTGTTCCCCCAGGCCCACAGCGACCCATCGGCCTTGAGGGCGAAGGAGGTGCCCGAAGGGGTCGCCACGATCGAGACCCAGTCCCGGTCCGGCCCGACCGGGGTCGGGGTGAAGCGCGGTTCGGTGTCGCCCATGCCGAGCTGACCGGAGTTGTTGTTCCCCCAGGCCCACAGCGACCCGTCGCTCTGGATGGCAAGCGAGTACGAGTCGCTCGTCTCCACGTCGACCCACCCGCGGCCGCCGGGCAGCTTCACCGGGTTCGGAGCCACCGTCACCGGGTTGCCGGAAGCATCGACCGCACCGAGCCCGTAGGGATTCACGCCCCACGCCCACATCGTTCCGCCCTTGCGGATGGCGATCGAGTGGGCGGTGCCGCTGGAGATGTCGCTCCAGGCCTGGGAGCCCGGCACCCGGGTCGGCGTGGAGAGCTCCGCGTCGTGCCGAGTCGGCTCCGATTCGGGGGTGAGCCCCATCCTGCCGTTGCCGAGCTGGCCGAACGTGTTGTTGCCCCAGATGTACAGCCTCGGGTTTGAAGGGCCGGCGGACGCGACGGTCGCCGGCGCGAGTGCCGCAACAGGGCCGAGCAGCGCAGCGAGCACCAGTGCCGCTCGCCGCCATCGGATGATCGTGACACGCATGCCGTGCACCTCCAGAGCGGGGCGATCGCCGAGGGGACTGCGTCGCCGGTGGTCGATGTTGGAGGGCATCGACGGAGGTTGCTCGGAGGTTCAGGCATCACTCGGTGCATTCGGGAGCTTCCTGCGCAACTGGGGAACAGGACGGAAAACTCACCCACCGATCCAGAGGTGGCGCATCGCGGGTGGGCGCAGCGGAAGTGGTGCCGGGCGGCCGATGAAGAACCCCTGCCCGGCGCGCACGCCGAGCGACCTCAGGGTGTGGAGCTCCTCGAGGGTCTCGATGCCCTCGGCGATCAGCGTGGTCCTGGTTTCGCAGCAGAAGTGCACCAGAGCGCTGACCAGCGACCGCTTGACCGGGGAGCGGTCGACGTCGCTGATGAGCTGGCGCTCGAGCTTGAGCACGTCCGGCTCGAGACAGAGGATCTGCTCCAAGCTGGCAAACCCTGCCCCGGCGTCGTCGACCGCGACCCGGGCCCCCATCTGCCTGAGGCGGGTCGCCGCATCCCGGAGGGCATCGGGGTCGTCGGCGCGTTCGTGCTCGGTGACCTCCACGATCACCGGCGCAGGATCGAACGACCGCAGCTCCTGGATGAGCCGCGGTGATCGCAGCGTCATCGGCGAGGCGTTCACCGCCACGAAGACGCCGTCCGGCAGTGATGCCGCCTGCTCGGCTGCCTCGGCGATTGCGGCCAGCTCGAGATGGGTACGCAGCCCCACGATGGCGGCGTCGGCGAGCCACTCGTCGGGGGGCCGGATCGGGGTGGTGGTGAAGCGGGCCAGCGCTTCGGCGCCGATGATGGCGGCCGTCGTGAGGTCGACGATCGGCTGGAACACGATCTCGATCGACCGGGAGTCGATGAGCGCCTCGATCCGTTTGGCCAACTCCCGCCGGGCTTCGGCCTGTTGGTGCTCTCCATGCTCGAGGTGGTCGACCTTCGAGGCCAGCACCTGGCGTTCTCGACTCAGCGCGAGGTGCTGCATCCTGGTGCGCAGGAGGTTGCGGACCCGCAGGATCAGCTCCGTGTAGTTGAGAGGCTTGGTCAGGAAGTCGTGCGCGCCATGGGCGAGCGCCGTCTCCTTCGCCTGGTCGGTGACGTCCGCGGTCACCACCAGGACCGGCACGAAGTCATCGTCGTCGAGGCGACGAGTCAGCTCGTCGAGGAAGGTGATGCCGTCGATGATCGGCATGTGGAGGTCCAGCACCAGCAGGTCAGGGTCCAGCCGGTCGAGGTCGGTCAGCAGGACCCTGGGGTTGGTGAGGCCGTCGACGTGCGGGTAGCCCGCACGCTGCAGCATCCGCTTCAGCACGAGCACGTTGGTCGGCTCGTCGTCGACGATCACGATGCGGGCCTGGCAGGTGGCGTCTTCGCCGGCGGCGGGGCTGCACGCAGCGAGCGACATGGCTCTCCTCTCGTATCCGGAGCCCCGCGCCATGCACCGCTGCGCCTGTGGCGCGCCGGTGCCCTACCGTCCGGACTCAGCATCGGCGCGCGTGGCCCCCGACGAAATGAGCCGATCAGCTCATCCAGGGATCCGGTCCCCTGACCGAAACCATCAGGCGGACAGCGTTGTGTGTGGTTGCACCTAGCTGGACGCTAGCCGGAAGGGTTGACGACTCATGGTCACGATCTCCGCGAACCCCATGTACTCGGCTGGTACCACCCAGACGGGGTCGTTCGGTCTGGAGTTCGCGAGGGCCCTGGAGCACGAGCTCCGCGGCTCCGTGCACACGATCGCCGGCTTCGCCGGCTTACTCCGGCACGGGCCCCTGACCGAGGACCAGCGGCTGGCCGTGGAGTGGATCGACCGTGCCAGCGGCAACATGACCGTTCTGCTCGAAGCCGTGAGCAGGGTCGTACGGGCGGCGTCGAACCCCTGCCTCGACCTCGAGGATGTCGACCCGCTCGACGTGATCCATGACGTGTGCAGGCGGACCACGCCGTTGGCCGACAAGCTCGACGTCACCTTGATCGCCGCCGTCGAATGCGGGGATGCCGTGCTCGGCGACCGGGAGGCCCTGGTGGAGATCCTCGAGCAGCTCGTGCGCAACGGGTTGCAGCACAGCGGGGCGGGGCGAGTCGTGGTGCGAGTCGCCGCGAGCGGGCCCGGCACGGTGCGGTTCTCGGTGGAAGACCCCGGCCGTGGGATGGGGGAGCTCGAGCTCGGGAGAGCGTTCGGCCCCTTCGCCCGTTTCGGAGACCCTGGCCCGGACTGCGGCGCCGGGCTGGGGCTCACCATCTGCCGGCTCCTGGTGGAAGCCCTCGGCAGCAAGCTGCTGGCCAGCAGTCGGATCGGTGCGGGTACGCACCTGTGGTTCGACCTGCCGGCGCGCCCTTGAGTCCTCCGCCCCACCGACCGATACAAGGGGTGATGGGAGCTGCCAGGTGTTCAGGCACGTCACCTTGGGTGATCCGGCCGTGCCCGGCCGCCGATCGTTGATGGGTGCCGCAGTCCTCCTCGTCGACGACGACGCCGCCGCACGTGCGCTGGCGGCGCAGGCCCTCACGATGGACGGCTTTGAGGTGGCTGAGGCCTCGACCGCTTCGAAGGCTCGGGAGCTGAACAGTTCCCGCCGGTTCGATCTGGTGGTGCTCGACCTCGGCCTGCCCGACGAGCAGGGCCTGGACTGGCTCGTGGAGCTCCGGCGGGTCAGCACGATCCCGGTCGTCGTCCTCACCGGGCGGAGCGGGGTCGAGGATCGGGTCGTCGGGCTCCGGCTGGGAGCCGACGACTACCTCGTCAAACCGTTCGCACCGACCGAGCTGTCCGCCCGGGTGACGGCGGTGCTCCGGCGGGTCCAGCCCGCTCCTGTGCACCAGACGCTCGACTTCGGTGATCTGGTGATCGACGAAGCGGCTGGTGAGGTCCGGGTGGCAGGGGAGCTGGTATCGCTCACCCGCAAGGAATACGAGCTGCTGTGCCACCTCGCCTCCCATCCCCGCCAGGTGTTCTCCCGCGAGCAGCTCCTGGTCGCGGTGTGGAACTCCTCGTCGGAGTGGCAGCACCCGGCCACGGTCACCCAGCACGTTCGCCGGGTCCGCCAGAAGGTGGAGATCGAGGCGGGGGCTACCCCGAGGATCTCGACGATCCGTGGGGTCGGCTACCGCTTCGATCCCTGATCAGATCCAGCGCCCGCTCCGGCGAGAGTTTTCCGAGTTGTGCTCGTACGGTCATGAGCTGTTCTCGCGGCTCCGTGAGAATGGCCAGTGTCCCGATCGAGGTGACGTCGGCGGAGTTCGCACAACGCCCCCGCATCCTTCCCGTCCCCCGCAGGCGTCACCTCGATCGGGGTCCCATCTCCGGCCGGTGAGCAGGCGGTCCGGATGGCGGTGACGTGAGGAGCGGCGCATGGGTTGGTGGCGGGCAGGTCGGCCTGGTGTGCGGCCACTCGAGGTGTGGGCAGCGGTGGTTGCGTGGGTGGCAATGCTGGCGGGGGGCACCGGATCAGCGCTGGCGGGAGCGTCTGGCGGGGTGACGGCCTCCGTGGGCGATGTCGCGGTGGTGGAAGGTGACGGTGGTTCGGCTCGGACAGTGCGGGTGCCGGTGACGTTGTCGGCGCCGGCGACGACGCTGTCGACGCTCGCCTACACCGTCGTCCATGGCAGCACCAGCCCTGACGACGTCACGTTGCGTTCGGGAACCCTCACGTTCAAGCCGGGTGCGGACGGCCTGGCCAGGACCCTTGGGGTGATCTCCGTGGGCATCACTGCGGATACCGCCGTGGAGGGTGACGAGTGGTTCCAGGTGGTGCTTTCCGCGCCGACGGGGTCGATCAGCGCGCTGAGGCGTTCGGTGGGGGTGGTCACCATCGTCGATGACGATCCTGGTGGAGGTCCGGCGGTGTCCGTGGGGGATGTCACCGTCGTGGAGGGCGACCGCGCCCGCAACGTCACCAACGAGGTGGAGGTCCCGCTCACGTTGTCGGAGCCGACGGCGGGCACGGTGAGCGTCACCGCCTCGGTGGCAGCGGGGTCAGCCACTGCCGGGGCCGATTTCAAGAAGGCGTTCAGCACCACGGTGACGTTCAAGCCTGGGCAGACCGCCAAGACGGTCACCGTGGGGGTGCTGCCCGACTCCCTCGTGGAGGGGGACGAGACGGTCACCCTTGCCTTGTCGTCACCGGTCGGCGCAACCGTCGGTCGCGCTGCCGGAACCCTCACCATCGCTGACGACGACACGCCCACACCATTCCCCACCGAGGCCTTGTGGGCCTGGGGCGCGAACGGGCACGGCCAGCTCGGCCTCGGCGACACCGATGATCGGCTCACCCCCACCCAGGTGGGCAACAGCAATGACTGGGCGACCGCCGCCGTCGGCTTCGGCTACACGGTGGCGGTCAAGACCGACGGCACCCTGTGGGCCTGGGGTTCGAACCTGTCGGGCCAGCTGGGCCTGGGCGACACCACCGATCGGCTCACCCCCTCGCAGGTCGGGGCCGACGGCGACTGGGTCAGTGCGGCCGCCGGTTGGGGGCATACGGTGGCGGTCAAGGCCGATGGCACCCTGTGGGCCTGGGGTGCCAACTGGGACGGCCAGCTCGGCCTGGGTGACACCTCCACCCGGCTCAGTCCCACCCAGGTGGGCACCGACGCCGACTGGGTGGCCGTCAGCACGGGGTTTGGTCACAACGTGGCGGTCAAGACCGACGGCACGCTGTGGGCGTGGGGTTGGAACGGATACGGCCAGCTCGGGCTGGGCGATACCGATGATCGGCTGGTTCCCACGCAGGTCGGCACCGGCGATGACTGGGTGACCGTCGTCGCCGGCGATGTCCACACGGTGGCGGTCGAGGCCGACCGCAGCTTGTGGGCCTGGGGTTCGGGTGGATTCGGCCACCTCGGTCTGGGGGATACCGATGATCGGCTGGTGCCGACTCGGGTGGGCACCGATACCGACTGGTCCACCGTGGCCGCTGGCAGCTACCACACCGTGGCGGTCAAGACCGATGGCTCGCTGTGGGCGTGGGGTTGGAACGGGTACGGCCAGCTCGGCCTGGGCGATGCCGAAGACCGGCTCACCCCCACCCAGGTGGGCACCGACGCCGTCTGGGCGGTCGTCACTGCCGGAGACGGTCACACGGTGGCGGTCAAGGCCGACGGCTCGCTGTGGGCGTGGGGTTGGAACGGGTACGGCCAGCTCGGCCTGGGTGACACCAGCAACCGGCTCAGCCCCACCCAGGTGGGCAGCGACCGCGACTGGGCCGCCGCCATCGTCAGCGGCTACCACACGGTGGCCCTCAAGGCCCCGCCACTCTCGAGCACCTGAGCCCACCATGAATGCCTGCCGTCGCTCACCAGCCCGGCAGGGTGTGGTGGGTGCCGGTTGATTGCCTGTTGGTGGGTGTCTAGCGTTTGAGGCGCATTGTCGGTTTTTGTCGTGCACCTCGGCGGAGCGCTGGGTGCCAGGTGGGGGTG
>NZ_DAIUCK010000036.1:0-28468 GCF_036846205.1 Rhabdothermincola sp.
GCCCCCTCACCGCGCAGCCCCCTCGCCACCGAACTGTTCAGCCAGGTGCGGATCGGGACCGCGTGCCGGTGAACAGTTCGGGGGTAGTGTCCCGGCCGTGAGCGACATCACCGACGACAGCACCACCTTCGACGCGGCCAAGTTCCGGCAGGTCCTCGGCCACTTCCCGACCGGGGTCACCGTGATCACGGCGATGAGCGAGGGCGCCCCGGTCGGCTTGGCCGTGGGCTCGTTCGCCTCACTGTCGCTGGAACCGCCGCAAGTGCTGTTCTGTGCGGGGAAGCAGTCCTCGAGTTGGCCCAAGATCCGCGCCGCTGGTGCGTTCTGCGTGAACGTCCTCGCCGACGATCAGGAGGACGTGTGCCGGGTGTTCGCCAGCAAGGCTCCCGACAAGTTCGCCGAGATCGGCTGGAAGCGCTCGGGCAACGGGTCGCCCCTGCTGGAGGGAGCCCTGGCGTACATCGACTGCACGATCGGCGACGTCGTCGTATCCGGTGACCACGACATCGTGATCGGCGCCGTGCAGGACCTCGACGTGCTGCACGAGGGCGGTCCGCTGATCTTCTATCGCGGCGGGTACGGCCGGTTCACGGTCTGATGATCTACGCGCTGGGCGACCAGGTCCCCGAGATCCACCCCGACGCCTACGTGCATCCCGATGCCGTGGTGATCGGCAACGTGGTGCTCGGCCCGGAGGCCTCGGTGTGGCCGGGTGCGGTGCTGCGCGGCGACGACGGGTGGATCCGCATCGGGGCCCGTACCTCGGTGCAGGACGGCTCGGTGCTGCACTGCACGGCCGAGCTGCCGACGATCGTGGGCGACGACTGCGTGATCGGCCACATCGTCCACCTGGAGGGCTGCACGGTGGAGGACCGCGCCCTGGTGGGCAACGGCGCGGTGGTCCTGCATCGCGCCGTTGTCCGATCCGGCGCCCTCGTGGGGTCCAACGCCGTGGTGCCGGCTGGCATGGAGGTGCCCTCGGGGGCGATGGCCCTCGGCGTTCCCGCCAGGATCCGCGAGGGCTCGGTGACCCCGGAGATGATCTCGGGCCCCGCGTGGTCCTATGTGCAACGAGCGGCCCGCTACCGGCGGGAGCTGCGCCGGATCGAGCAGTTGCCTTGATCTGGGCCCGACTCAGACCGTCGCGATGCGGTGGGCGCGCATCAGGGCCAGGGCGCCGGCCGCGGTGGTGGGTCCGAAGGTCTGGTTCCCGTCGGTGGACGCCTGGCGCGCCTGCTCGATCTCGCCACGGTCGATCCGGCAGCGGGTGGTGATCGGTTCCACCCCGTAGAGCCTGGCCGAGTTGAGGCCCAGGATCTTGGCCTTGATCTGCGGGGTCAACGCCGGGTAGCCGAACTGCTCCTGGAACTGCTCGCTGATCTGGAAGGCGCGGAACGCCTGGATCTGGTCCTGGGGCGAGCCGTACCAGATGGAGTCCGTCCCCCACACCACGTTGTCTTCACCGAAGGCCACGAGCAGCTTGCCCAGCACGTGCGCTGCCTCGGTCGGTCGCCCCATCACCGACTTCCACGTCGAACCCAGCTCGGCGTAGACGTTGCCTCCCGGGCCGATGCCGGCCGCTCGCACCGAGGCGATCAGGCGGTCGATGCCCTGAGGTGCGTCGGCGTCGTAGGGGCCCTCGGTGTGCTCGGCTTCGTAGCCCGAGTGGTACACGACGAAGGAGAGTTCGGGGTGGTTCAGCGCCGCAGGGCCGACATCGACGGGGCTGGCGTAGGGGCTCCCGGAGGAGAACCCCTTGTGCACGGCCACGATCGGTGGACCGAGGGTCGCCACCTGGGACAGGAATCGCTCGCCCACCTGCGCCGCTCGGGGGTCGTGGTCGTCGAGGTACCAGCCCGGCCCACCGGCGTGCGTGTACACCTTCCACGCACCGATCCCGTAGCGGTCCCGCAGGTCGGCCATCGCCGCCAGCGCGACGTCGAGCGGGCCGTCGCTCGGGTGGGCCTCGCCTTGCATGAGGACCCGCTCGTCACCGCACACCTCGTCCGCCAGGGCGATGGTGCGGGCCATGACCTCCGGGCTGAGCGGATTGCCAGCGAAGGGCAGCGCGGACAGCACGATCATGTTCGTGTCGCTCTTGTTGAAGATCAGGTCGAGGAAGCGCTCGACCGAGTAGCACTCCTTCGGGTCGGCTGAGCCGCAGTTCGACTGCGGGAACGCCGGCACCGGACCTCCGTAGTCGTGGCTGTAGTCGAGGAAGTGCCCCTGCACGTCGAACACGAAGTCGTCGCCGCCCAGCGCGTCACGGGCCGCGTCGGGGTCCCGCTCGGCTTCCGGCGAGGTGACGAAGGTGCCACCCGGCTCGCCCTCCTCGGCCTGCTTGCTGCAGGCCGCGAGCACGGTGAGCATCGTCGCCGCGCCCATCGAGGAGAGCAGGAACTGCCGGCGGGACATGCCGACGGCGCGGGCGTTGCTCGCGGCCCGTTCCCGGGTGCGGCGGGCCACCTCGCGCACCAGTGGGGAGACCGGCGGGGGTAGGTACTCCCCGTTGGAGCAGGGGTGCAGCTTGATCGGCAGGCCCGGGTCGACGTCGTCGGCGGCCATCCACGGCATTGTCCCATGCCGGTTGGTAGCGTGCCGGGTCATGACTGCCGTGGTGATCGTCCTGGTCGTGGTGCTGGCCGCCGGTGTGGTGGCGCTGCTGGCGCTCAACCCGGTCATCGCCCGCAAGAGCCAGGAGGCGGTCGACCAGTGCCGGGCCGAGCTGGGCGGCGCGGACCAGGTGCGGGTCCTGGACTCGAGAGCGGTGGGCTTCGCCAGTGACCCGGAGGAGGCCGGGGGCCTGCGTGGCCAGGGCTGCCTCGGCGCGAGCGCCACCGAGCTGGTGTTCGTCACCACCGCAGGTCACAAGATGCTCCGCATCCCACGGTCCGCCATCACCAAGGTCGACACCTCGGGCGATCCCCGCTCGGAGGCCAAGGCGACGGTCATCGTCACCTTCACCCATCCCCAGCACGGCGAGGCCACGGCGTCGTGGCGGGTTCCCGACCCTCGGCCGTGGCTGGTGGAGCTGGGCTACGACTGGGGCCCAGAGGGTCCCCCCGCGCTCAGCGCGAACGAGAGCAGCTGACACCGGCTGGTGTCGCGGGGCTCATCCGAGCCGCGGCCGTCACCAGCCACGGAAGGCCGGCGCGCGCCGCTCCACGAAGGCGGCCATCCCCTCGCGGGCGTCGTCGGTGCCGTTGACCAGCTCCTGGGCGAACGCCTCCTCCTCGAACGCGGTCCGGCGGTCGGACTCGAAGGAGCGGTTCAGGAGCCATTTGGTCATCGCCAGGGCGCGGGTGGGCGCTTCGGCCAGCCGCGACGCGAGGGCCTCCACCTCCACGATGAGCTCGGCCGCGGGCACCACCCGGTTGGCGATGCCGATGCGCAGGGCCTCCCCGGCCGGCACGTCCTCGCCGAGGAACATCAGCTCCTTGGCTTTGTGCAGGCCCACCAGCCGGGGGAGCAGGTAGGCGCCGCCGGCATCGGGCATGATCCCGCGTCGCACGAACACCTCAATGAACCGGGCGGTGTCGGCCATCACCACCAGGTCGCAGGCCAGCACGAGCTGCGCGCCGCCGCCGGCGGCGGTGCCGTTCACGGCAGCCACGACGGGCTTCTCACAGTCCAGGATCGAGCTCACGAGGCGCTGCCAGCCCTCCCGGATGAGCCGGGCCGCGTCGCCGACCGCCCGCTCGGGCGCGCCCTCGGGCCGATCGGGCGGGGCCGTGCGGGGCCCGCCGAGCGCCGCGCCGGTGCAGAAGTGCCGGTCGCCCGCGGCGGTGAGCACCACGGCCCGCACCGCCAACGACGCGGACGCCTGCTGGAACAGCTCGGTGAGCCGGTCCCGCCGGGACATGGTGAGGGCGTTGCCCTGGTCCGGCGCGTTGATCGTGATCCACGCCACGCCGCCGGCCTCGTCGTAGGTGACCTGCTCCTCGAGCGGTGCCTCGTCCGCCGCCATCTGCTCTCCCTCCGTTGCCGGGTTCCGGGGCGAGAGCGTAACGTGACATGAACGTCAGGAAACGGGGGACGCGGACATGGGGCTCTTCGACGGCAAGGTCGCGGTGGTCACCGGCGCAGGTCGGGGGATCGGCCGGGCCGAGGCGCTGCTGCTCGCAGCCGAGGGCGCGAAGGTGGTGGTCAACGACCTCGGGGGGGCGGCGTCGGGGGAAGGCCGCGACCAGACCCCGGCGCAGCAGGTGGTGGACGAGATCGTGGCCGCGGGCGGCACGGCGGTGGCCAACTACGACGACGTCGCGTCCTGGGCAGGAGCCGAGAACCTGATCGGCCAAGCGGTCGACGAGCTGGGTGGGCTCGACGTGCTCGTCAACAACGCGGGGATCCTGCGGGACAAGATGAGCTTCGCGATGAGCGAGGACGAATGGGACCTCGTCGTCAACGTCCACCTCAAGGGCCACTTCTGCACCTCGCACTTCGCGGGTGCCCACTGGCGGGAGCGGTCGAAGCAGACCGGTGAGCCGGTCGAGGCGGCGATCGTCAACACCACCTCGGAGTCCGGGCTGTACGGCAACGCGGGCCAGGTGAACTACGCGGCCGCCAAGGCCGGTATCGCCTCGATGACCATCGTGGTGGCCCGCGAGCTCGAGCGCTACGGCGTGCGGGTGAACGCCATCGCCCCTGTGGCCCGTACTCGGCTCACCGAGGCGGTCGCGGGGGAGTACATGACGGTGCAGGACGGCGACTTCGACCGCTTCGCACCGGAGAACGTCGCCGCGGTCGCCTGCTGGCTGGCGAGCCCGCTGGCGCGGGGCATCTCGGGCCAGGTGGTGAAGGTGCAAGGCGGGGTGGTGCAGCTCCTCGAGGGTTGGCGCCCGCGCACCGAGGCCACGGCCGACAAGCCCTGGACCATCGACGGAGTGGAGGCGGTGCGCGACGAGCTGTTCGCGGGCAGCGACGGCAGCATCCCGCCGTTCTTCTTCCCCAGCCCGGGCCGGTAGGCCGGGCAGCAGGCAGGAGCGCAACCGGTGCGCCTGGCATGGGATCCGACCGATGAGGCATTCCGTGAGGAGCTGCGAGCCTTCATCAACGCCCACTGCCCGCCGCAGGCGCGGGTCGGCAAGGACTTCCTCGGTGGGGACGACGAGATCATCCCCGACTGGGCCCGGGAGTGGCAGGCCACCCTGTTCGACCACGGCTGGATGATCCCCGGCTACCCACCCGAGCTCGGCGGCCGCAACGCCACCCCGGTCCAGACCCTCATCTACCTTGAGGAGTTGGCCCGCCAGGGCATCCCCCGCTCCGTGCACTTCGGCGGCTACGCCATCGTCGGTCCGAGCCTGCTCGAGTTCGGCAACGACGAGCAGAAGGCGATGGCCCCAGCGGCGATCAGGGGTGACACGGTGTGGTGCGTGGGCATGAGCGAGCCCGACGCCGGCTCGGACCTCGCCAACCTGCAGACCCGGGCCGTGCTCGACGGTGACTCGTTCATCGTGAACGGCCAGAAGGTCTGGACCTCCTACGCCACCGTGGCGCAGAAGTGCTTCTGCTACGTGCGCACCAACCCGAACGTGCCCAAGCACAAGGGCATCAGCGTGCTGATCATCGACCTCGACACGCCGGGTGTCGACGTCCGCCCGCTCCGCCAGATCAGCGGCGGGTCGGAGTTCGCGGAGGTGTTCTTCACCGACGTGGTGGTGCCGGCGTCGAACCTGGTGGGTGAGCTCGACAACGGCTGGCGCATCACCATGGGCTCGCTGGCGCACGAGCGCGGCGGCCTGTGGGTGGAGGGGGTGTTCGGCTGCCAGCGGGCGGTCGAGGGGCTGGTGGCGCTGGCCGAGCGGCGGGGGTTGGCGGGCGATCCGGCCGTGCGCCGTCGCCTGGCGGCCGCGTACGAGCGGGTGGCCAGCCTGAAGGCCCTCGGCTACAAGGGCTTCGCCGGCTTCGCCCAGGGCAGCTCGGCACCCGAGCACAGCTACATGAAGCTGGCCACCGCCGAGCTGCGGCGTGAGCTGTTCGAGTTGGGGATGGACCTGCTGGGCCCGTACGGAGCAGTGGTCGAGCCGGCCTTCACTGAAGAGCGCGCTCGCTGGCAGCAAGGCTTCTTCGTGGGCCTGGCGGCCAACATCGGCGGTGGCACGTCGGAGATCCAGCGCAACACGGTCGCGACCCGGGTGCTCGGGCTGCCGAAGAGCTAGGCGTCCGATGGACTTCACCCTGACCGACGAGCAGGAGCTGCTGCGGGCCACCGCCCGATCGTTGCTCGGGAACGAGTGCCCGTCGGCGCTGGTGCGTGCCCACTGGGAGGACCCGTCGGTGGTCGAGCCGCTGTGGGCGACATACCTGCGGGAGTGGGTGGCGCTGGGTGACGGCCCCCTCGTGGACCACTGCCTCTTCCTCGAAGAAGCGGGTCACGTCCTGCTGCCCGGCCCCTACTTCGCCACCTCGGCGCTGTTCCTGCCACTCCTGCGGGCACTGGGGCACCCGAGCGCGGATGCGGTCGCTGCCGGTGAGCTCTCCGGCACGGTGGCCCTCGCCGGGCTCGACGGGCTGTGGACCACCGAGCCGTCGCCCGATCCCGTCCGGCGGTTCGTCCCGGAGGCCGATCGGGTCGATCAGGTGGCCCTCGTCGTGCCGGGACCGGCGGTGGCGGTGGTCCCCGCGTCGTCGCTCACCGCACGCCCCATGGAGACGCTGGACTCCACCCGGCGGCTGTTCGAGGTCGAGGTCCCGGCCGATGTGGACGCGCAGCCCATCTCGTCCGAGGCGCTGACCTCGGTGCTGGATCGGGCCACGGTCGCGCTGGCCGCGGAGATGGTGGGGACCACCCGGTGGCTGGTGAGCACCAGCGTGCAGTACTCGAAGGAGCGGGTGCAGTTCGACCGGCCCATCGGCTCCTTCCAGGGCCTGCAGTTCAAGATGGTCGACATGTCCCTCGATCACGAACGGGCCACGGCCGCCGTCTACTACGCGGCCATGACGTTCGACGCCGGGGACCCCGACCGCCACCGCGCCGCGCACGTGGCAAAGGCCGCGGCCGGCACGGCGGCCAAGAGGGCCGCCAAGGACGCCGTCCAGATCCACGGAGGCATCGGCTACACGTGGGAGTCCGACGTGCACCTGTTCCTGCGACGGGCCTACGCCAGCGAGTACCTGCTCGGCCCGTCAGACTGGCACCACGATCGCCTGGCCGACGACCTGTTCGGGTAGGCGCCGCATAGGCCTTGGCTGCTCACCCGGGGGCGGATGGCTCGAACAGCCCGGTGGGCCGGGAGCGCCCTCGCAGCTGGGTGGATCCCACCCGACGCCAGTGCCCGCCGGCCTCCCCGGCCGCGATCACGGTGTCCTCGTCGGCTAGGACCGGGCAGCCACGTTGCTTGGCCAGCTCGGTGAGGCGGGCTGCGACGTTCACGGCGTCGCCGATCACCGTGTACTCGAACCGCTCGGGGGTGCCCACGTTGCCGGCCACGACCGTGCCGGTTGAGGCGCCGATGCCGACCCCGGGCCGGCCAGGGAGTTCGGCCACCGCGGCGGGGAGAGCCGCGGCCACTCGCAGAGCCCGCGCGGCGTGATCGGGCTGGGTCACCGGCGCCCCGAAGATGCACAGCGCGGCGTCCCCTTCGAACTTGTTCACGAAGCCACCCTCCGCCATCACCACCTCCACCACCACCGAGAAGAACGCATTGAGCTCCTCGACCACCTCGGCGGGCTCGTGGGTTTCGCTGAAGCTGGTGAAGTCGTCGAGGTCGACGAACAGCGCCGTGACCGACCGCTCCTCCCCACCGAGTTGGGGCTCCTGGTCGAGAGCGGCCCGGGCCACGTCGACGCCTACCTGGCGGCCGTAGAGATCATGGAGGCGGCGCCGTTCCCGCAGGCCCTCCACCATGTCGTTGAAGCCGGCTTGCAGCCGCCCGATCTCCCCGGCGTGGTCGACCAGGACCTCGACGTCGAGATCGCCCTCCTCGACCCGGGCCATCGCCCGGCGCACGGCTTCGATCGGATCCGCCACCCCGCGCGCCGCGGCTCGCATGATCAGCCCGCCGGCCACCACGCTGGCCACCACCAGCACGCCGATACGGACGCTGAGCTCGCCCCGCTGCTCGACCGGCACGCCGAGGGGAGCGAGACCCAGGGCCACGATCGGGACCGCGGAGCCGAGCAGCCAGGCCATCATGATCCGCGGCAGGATCTCCCGGTGCGGTCGGGGGAGGTTCGCGTCCTGGAGGGCCAGCGCGAACACCGGGCGGAAGTGGCGCTCGAGCAGCAGGTACAGCAACGCGCAGGTCACCAGCCCCGCGAGCACGATCCCGAGGGAGACGCGGGTGGCGTCCTCGTTGAGGATGCCGAAGATCACCGCGGCGCCGACCCACCCCAGGAAGGCCGACGCGGTCTGCTGGAGGGGCTGGGTGAGGGTGGCCAGGCGCTCCTTGTCCGTCGGCTCTCGCCCGTCGCGCACCCAGGCCACCGCCCGGGAGAGGAAGTACCGGTTGAGCGGGAACGCGACGAAGAGGGTGACGAGGAGGTAGGCCCCGAAGACGGTGAGGTTGAGGCCGAGCCGTTGGGACTGCTCCGGGGTGCGGACCGGGAACAGGTACTGGAGGTACAGGAAGACCAGCAGCGCGCCGGCCCCGTTCGCCACGGCCTGCAGGACGATGACCCCACGAACCGTGGCCAGGGCCTGGAGAGGTCGGCGGTAGCGCACCGGGGGCCGCCGGAGCATGCCCTCGAGTCTACGGACGGGTCCGCCTCCGCCCGCGAAACTTGACACGCGTGTCAGCAAACGCGAAGAATCCCCCCGCTGAGCGATCCGGCCGATCCGGGAGGCAGCATCGATGGCCGAGCCCAAGCTGAGCTTCGACGACGTCAACGTCGGCGATCAGGCCCCGTCGTTGAGTCACGAGCTGACGCGAACCGACCTCGTCATGTACGCCGGCGCCTCCGGCGACTTCAATCCCATGCACCATGACGAGGTGGCCGCGCAGGCCGCGGGCCTGCCCAGTGTGTTCGGGCACGGCATGTTCTCGATGGGGTTGCTCGGCAAGGCGATCACCGACTACGTCGGCATCGGCAACCTGGCTCGCTACAAGGTGCGCTTCACCAAGCAGACCTGGCCCGGCGAGACGCTCACGAGCAGCGTGGTCGTCACCGGCAAACGTGAGGAGGGCGGCCGGAAGCTGATCGACCTCGAGGTGACCCTCGCCAACCAGGACGGTGAGGTCAAGGTCGCCGGTGAGGCCGTCGCCCTGGCGGGCTGAGCGGCGGTGAACCGGCCCGGGCACGCCGGCGGAGGCTCACGGCCGGGCTGACGATGGGTTGATGCCGCGGCGCGGGCCGCGGCGACCGGGATGCACGAGGCGGGAGGTGGCGTAGAGGTAGACGGGAACCGCGAGCACCAGCACTCCCAGCCATGACGGCGAGCCCGTGGACATCGTCAGGACGAGGGCCAAGATCGCCAGCAACACCAGGCAGAGGGTCGCCAGCGCCAGGAGCGGCATGCTCTGCGCGCCAGGAGCGAGCTCTTCCGCTACCGACCCGCTGGCGCGGCCGGTCGCTGCCAATGTGACGCCCGAGGCGAGCGACGGCACCCGCCGCGTGCCGCGGCGGGCCAGGATGGCGAGGAGCTGGTCGGTGTGCTTGCCCGCGTTCAACGCCAGCGCGTCCCAGACCGGGGGCGGGCTCTCGTCGCCAGGTGCCGCGGCGTGATCCCACCTGGCGCCCGGGAGCAGCTCGGGGAGCGCGGTGGGCTCAGTGAACACCAGCCCGATCGTGGCCCGGTGCAGCGGTGATTGCGGCGATGCGGTGCCCACACCGGCGACCGTGGCCGTGCGGCCCAGGCTCAGCGGGTTTGGAAGGCGTCGGGCCCGGCGGTCCCGCAGGTCGACGATCGCCGTGAGCGTTTCGAGGCGGATCCGGATCGGTCGCGCGGTGTACGAGGGAGCATGCACGACGATCCCGTGGTCGTCCACCTCGACCGATGCGCCGCGGGCTCCGAGCGCCGCGGCACCCCGCAGTGTCACCCCGTCGTCCCCGGCGTACGTCATCCCTGGCCTGACTCTTCCACCCTCGTGCCCCCCGTGCGACACGCAACCTAGGTCACCACGGTAGGTGTCGGCACGTTGACGCACAGGGATGCCGGGCTCCCGGGCGGGGCAGTAGAACGTGTTCTCGGCCGGCAGTACGCTGGTCGACCCGCGGATCCGGCAGATGGGGGGACCATGGCGCTGTCAGTGTTGGCTCATCGGGACGAGCTCGGGGTCGGGCAGGGCCGGCTGTTCATCGACGGCTCATGGCGGGAGGGCTCCGAGGGCGGTGTGTGGACCCACATCCACCCGGCGTCCAACGAGGAGGTCACCACCTTCGCCACTGCCTCTGGTGCCGACGTCGACGCCGCCGCGCAGGCCGCCCGTCGAGCGTTCGACGACGGTCGCTGGACATCACTGAAGGCCAAGGACCGCAAGCGGCTGCTCCAGCGGGTGGCCCAGCTCATCGCCGATCACGCGGAGGAGCTCGACCGCCTGCAGACTCTCGACAACGGCATGCCCGTGTCGTTCTCGTCCATCTACCAGGTGTCGAGCCACATCGCCGCCGACGTGTTCGACTACCACGCCGGGTGGGTGGACCGGATCGCCGGCGAGACCATCCCCCAGTACACGGGATCGGACATGTTCACCATGACCCTCCGCGAGCCGGTGGGGGTGGTGGCCGCCATCATCCCGTGGAACGCCCCGCTGCTGCTCTTCGCTCAGAAGGCCGCACCGGCGCTGGCTGCGGGGTGCACGGTGGTGCTCAAGCCGTCGGAGTACGCGTCGCTCACCGCGTTCCGCCTGACCGAGCTACTCGAGGAGGCCGGTCTCCCGCCGGGGGTGTTCAACCTCGTGGCGGGGGAGGGCTCGGTCACCGGGGAGGCGCTGATCACCCACCCGCTGATCGACAAGATCACCTTCACCGGCAGCCGGGCCGTCGGGCGACGCATCCTCGCTGCCGCGGCCGACGGCATCAAGCGGGTGTCGCTCGAGCTCGGGGGAAAAAGCCCCAACATCGTCTTCCCCGACATCGCCGATCCGGATCTCACCGCCGCGGCGATGATGGGCATGGTGTCGATGGGCCTGTCGGGCCAGGGCTGCGTCTGCCACACCCGGGCGCTGATCCACCAGGACATCTACGACGAGATGATCGACAAGCTGGCCACCATGGCAGGGATGTGCGTGCTCGGCGACCCCTTCGACCCGGCCACCACCTCCGGCCCGCTGATCAACACCCGCCAACTCGAGCGGGTGACCGGCTACATCGAGCAGGGGCGCGAGGAGGGTGCCCGGCTGGTGGTGGGCGGCGACCGACCCGACGGTGAGCTGGCGCAGGGCAACTTCGTGAACCCGACCCTGTTCGCCGACGTCGACAACCGCATGACCATCGCCCGGGAGGAGATCTTCGGCCCGGTGCTGGCCGCCATCCCGTTCAAGGACGAGGAGGAGGCCATCCGCCTGGCCAACGACACCGACTACGGGCTCGGCGCGTCGGTGCAGACCTCCGACGTGAAGCGCGCCCTGCGGATCGCCAAGGCCGTGCGCAGCGGCACCTTCGGCATCAACGGCTTCACGGTCATGCCCAACGCGCCGTTCGGCGGCTACAAGACCTCCGGCCTGGGTCGCGAAGGCGGGCGAGAGGGCATCGACGCCTTCCTCGAGACGAAGACGGTCAACATCGGCCTGAGCGACGCGGCGTTCTGAGGCTCGGCCTACCGCTCGCCTTCCTGCCAACGGCTGACGAGCTCGTCGAGCCTCGTGATGGCGCGGTCCAGGCTCGGCGAGTGTTGGCGGGCCACCTCGGGACGCCACATCGTGGTCGCGAATCGGATGAGTTCAGTGGCGTACTCGGGACCCACCCTGCGGCCTGCTCCGGGACGAGGCAGGAGCCGTTCGCGGGTTGTTGATTTCTTCGAAGCACGCGCCGCGCGCAGCATTGCTTCCTTGGCATCGGAAACCTCATCCGGGTATGGGGGAACATCACCCCGATCGCACGAGAGGAAGGTCGCCAGCCGGTCCCGATCGGCGAGAAGCCACGCCTCGACTTCGCGGACGGCGATGGCGAGGCAAAGGTACTTGGCAGGCTCGGGGAGCCAGAGCGAACGAGCCTCCGGTGCACAGAGGATGTCATCAAGATCGACCTGGACATACCACGGGGTTTGTTGTGCCGATTGGTTGTAACCCTGCAAGCGGTTGATGATCTCCGGCTTGCTGACGGTGAAGACCCGAGCTGCGGACGTCCCGACCACGGCCAAGAGCCGTTCGGCGACGGCTCGATCCGTCGGTCCTTCGACGGCGACGTTGACTGCGATCTTCATGGCTGGAAGAGAGCTAGCTGGGAGACCTGGGCCGGTCGGGTCTCGGCCGCGAGTAGCTCCGGTAACGTCGTGCCGCCTCGGAGAAGCACGAGGGCATCGCTGATCTGGCTGGCCTTGTGAACTGTGGTCCCTTCAGGCCCAGGGCGCAGCACCACCACCTCGTCGAGGCCGATTCCCTCGTCATAGAGCAGGTCGGGCGAATGTGTGCTGATGAGCACCTGGCGCAACGAGCTGCTCTGAGCTTTCGCGAACAGCGCAGGGAGAAACCGGATCACTTCCGGATGCAGCGACAGCTCAGGCTCCTCGAGAAGGAGCGGTCCGCCCGTGTCGAGTACCGTCCACAGGAGGCCGATCAGGCGAAGTGTGCCGTCTGAGAGGTCTGACTCGTCCTGCCATGCCCCGGGCGCGCGCCAGTGCTGGTACTTGCCCCGAAGGTGCCAACGGCCCGCTCGGTCCTGTTGCAGGTCCAGGTTCTCGAGCTGGGGCACCGCGAAGCGGAGAGCCTCGTTGATCCGTCGGAGCCGCGCAGCTCTGGTGCGCTGATTGACGGATGCGATCTGCTGGAGGAAGTCGCCTCCGAAGGGGTCGTTCGGGTGGTTGATGGAACGATCCGGTTCACGCACGAGCTGGGGAACCAGATGCAGATACTGGATGCTGCTCAGGAAGTCGGCGATGTTGCGGAAGCTTCTGTTCTCGGTGACCTGCTCGAGCGCTGTCTGGGTCAGGCGGACGGGGTCGTTTTCGTCATCGACATCGGGTCGGCGCTTGAGCTCTTCGCCTCGGTAGGACACGACCTCCTTCCGGACGACGGGGCGCTGCTGGCGGTTCGCACCGAATTCGAGTTCGTACGTCCACTGCTCCGGGTCGCTGTCATCTCCGAGCGTGACCCTGAGGCGCACGTCCGGGTTCTTACGAGCCGCAAGGCATCGGACGCGTTTGACCCCGCCACGAGCTTCGACGGCGTTGGCGAGGCCACCGCCGATCGATGCCACGTCCCGGAGGAATCTGAACGCGTCGAGCAGGTTGGACTTGCCGCTCGCGTTCGGTCCCACGATGAAGACCCGTGTCGTTAGGTCTACTTTGGCGGCTTTGAAGTTCCGCCAGTGGAGGAGCTGAAGCGACGTAACGCGCATAGTGCTCGTCAGTTCTACAGCGCTGGGTCATCTCCTGCAGAGGAGATCGGTGCGAGCCGTGGATCGGACGATGGCGAATGGTCCCTCTCCAGGCACGGCGCCGGCCCGAGCCCGCCCTCGCTACAGCCGGGAGGCGCCGCCGCCTCCGGCGCCGGGCACCAGCAGGCCGATCCCGTCGGGGAACGCGAGCCCGCGGGCCATCGTCTCGGGTGGTTGCGGCTCGCCGGCCACGAAGACGATTCGGCGGACGCTGCCCGTCTTGTCGCCCGGGCCGATGCCGCCGTCGGGCTTGAGCACCAGGCCGATGTCCGCGTAGTAGATCGTGCCGTCGGGCCCGGCCGCGATGCCGAGCGGGGTGCCGGTCGAGAACGGCTGCGCCCCGAACTGCTCGCCGGCGGGCGGGCGCAGGATCGTGCGCAGGTACACGCCGTTGGCGTCGTACTCGTTGATCACCCCGTTGATCACGCTGGAGACGAACAGGTGCCCGTCGGGCCCGCCGGTCACGCCGGTGGGAGCGATCAGGTCGTGTTCTCCGGAGGGGATGAACATCTCCTTGCGGACCTCATCAGCCAGGGGCGCACCGGTGGCGTCGGTGCGCCCGCATCCGCCCGCCGCGTCGGGCCCGGTGGGCAGGTCGTGGTAGCGCCACACTCCCGAGGTCTGGCCACCGAACGACGTTGGCCGGGCCGACGCCACCAGCACCCGATCCTGGTCGTCCACCCAGATGCTCTGCGCGGTGGCGATCTCCACGTCCACCTTGCAGTAGGTCACCTCACGGCTGTCGAACGGCGGGAACCACACGATCAGCTGGCCGTCACCGGGGCCTGCCGCCTGGTTGCCGACGTCGGTGGTCACGATGCGGCCGTCGGAGAGGAAGCCGCACCCGTAGTTCTCCGCGTTGTCCGCGCTGCCCTGGAAGGTTGGCACCAGCTTGCCGATCTCCCGGGCCCGCAGGTCGCCGATGCGGTCGCCCGTCAGCTCGAAGATGCCCCATCCCTGGGTGTCACCGGCCGTCTGGCCCGTGTCCTCACCCGCCACGAACCGCCCCGATCCGTCGGGGAAGAAGCAGATCTGGCCGTTGATGTCGAGGCCCTCGGGGTCCTCCGACCGGCTGGTGATCACCCGCTGGTGCTCGAAGGGTGGCTCGGCGGCGTAAGCGTCGAGGTGGTTGCCCTGCCCGTTGAACACGATCACCCCGGCCGGCTCCGAGGGCGGCGGGGCGGTGGTGGCGCTCGGTTGACGGGCCGCGGTAGAGGTGGTCGTGGCGGTCTGCCCGCCGCCCCCCGAGCTGCAGGCTGACAGCAGGATCGGCACGGCCAGGACCGCCACGATCCCGAGCCCGCCTCTGCGCACGTTCGCCATCGGGTTGCCTCCCTGGGTCAGTTGACGGGGGTCAGCGGTGGATCGAACGACACCGTCACCAGCAGGCGGGCCGCTCCGTCGGCTGGGGTGGGCATCGTGTCGGCGCTCGCCAGCGCGAGCAGGGTGATGCGGTTGTAGGACGTGCGCGCCGGCAGGGAGTCGGCGCTGCAGCGGTAGTGCTCGTCGAGGATGCACAGGACACCGCCGACCGGGTTGTCGTCGCGCTCGGAGATGAACAGGCCGAACATGGTGGCACCCGCCTCGGCGGCTGGGCTGCCGGGTTGCAGCCACTCGTCGGGCTGACCCAGCCCTTCACCCTGGAAGGTGACCCGGAACGGATCGGTCTGGACTTCGAGGGTGGCGGTGGGGCTCAGCCCCGGCGGGCGCCGCAGGGTGATACCCGCCCGGAACATGTCACAGGGGCTGCCCACGCAGGGCTGGACGTTGGGCGCCAGCACCACACCGGTCGCCCGATCCGTGGTGGTGGAGGTGGTGGGTGCCGGCGGGGTGATGCCGGGCGTGCTCCCCCGGAGGACGAAGCGGTACAGGCCGCTGGTCTCGCTGCGACCCTCGAGGCCGGGCTCGCGGATGCCAGCCACCGCGTACAGGCTGTCGCCGACCACGACCGGGCCACCCGCCACCACCCCGCGCATCTCGTGGGACCAGAGCACCTCGCCGGTGCGCAGGTCGTAGGCCCGCAGGGTGAAGTCGTTGCCACCGATGAACAGCACGCCGTTGGCCACCGCAGCCGAGCCGTAGATCGCCTGCACGCCCGCGTCCTGCCAGAGGATCTTCCCGTTGGCCGCGTCGATGGCGTGCACGAAGGGCGGCGGGCCGACCGCGGTGCCCCCGGCGATGATGCCCTCCGCGTAGGCGGTACCGCCGATGAACCCCCCGGTCGAGAAGTTGGCTCCGGGCTCCTCGATCCCGGGCTCGGTGGCCTTGGCCTTCCAGACGAGCTGGCCGGTGTCGCGGTCGACCGCGTAGTAGGTGCCGTCCTTGTTGCCCAGCCCCACCAGGTCGCGTCCTCGTGCCCGGAAGAGGTTGGGTGCACCGGCGAAGTCGAGGTCGTCGTTGTTCGGTTCGTGGGGCTGGAAGGCCCAGCGCGGTTCGCCCGTGTCGAGGTCGACGGCGATGAGCGCCTCGGTGTAGGGACCCCATCCGTCGGGTGAGCGGGGGCAGTTGGCGGTCCCGACGAACACCGCCCGGCGCTCCAGGTCGACGCTGGGGGATCCCCACACGTCACCGCAGCCCTGCGGAGGTCGGCCCTGGTCAGGCTCGAAGAACCACAGCTGCTGGCCCGTGTCGGCGTCGAGCGCCAGCAACCCCGCCTGCTGGCCGGGGCGGTTGTGCACATCGGTGCCCACCAGCACCTTCCCGTCGACGATCGCCGGTGAAGACTCGATCTCGGTGAAATCCTGCGGGTCGTCGGTGCCCACCGCGTGGGACCAGCGCTCCTCGCCGGTGTCGGCCCGCAGCGCGTGCACCGTGCGGCCGCTCCCGAACACCACCGTCCGTACTCCGCCGATGTCGGCCACCGCAGCGCTCGAGACGATCTGGCCGGCGTACACGTTCGGCTCCGTGGCGGCCTGGAAGGTCCAGCGGGCCTCGCCGGTGGCCACGTCGACGGCGTAGAAGCGCCCTGACCAGTCACCGAGGTACGCGGTGCCGTCGACGATCGCGGGGGTCGCGGTCACCACGTCGTAGGTGTTGAAGAACCAGGCCAGCTCGAGGTCGGCCACCGTGGCGGTCGACAGGGCGGTCTCGCAGGGATACGCGAAGGTGCGGGCGAGATTGTGCCCCCACATGGGCCAGTCGCACTCACCCGCCCCAGCGACCGGGCCCGGGTCGGCCACCGGGGAGGCCGGCGGGTCGGCCCGGCACGCGCCGAGCGCAAGGCTGGCGGCGACCAAGCCGGCGATCGCTCTTCTCGACTGCACGGTCCCCCTCGTCCCCCCCGTTCCCGGTGGTCTGCGCTCGGCCGTTCGCCGCCCCCGTCGGTCACGCTGACCCCGAGCACAAACCTGACGTGAGCGTCATGATAATGAACGTGGGTGGTCACGTGGTGTCGCTCGAGGGCCGGCGGATCCTGATCGTCGGGGCGTCGTCCGGCATCGGCCGGGCGACTGCCCTCGCAGCGGCGCGCGCCGGCGCCAGGGTCGCGATCGCCGCCCGCCGGCTGGACCGCCTACAGCAGGTGGCTGGCGAAGCGGGGGAGGCTGTCTGGCCGGTTCAGTGCGACGTGCGGGTGCCCGTTGCGTGTGAGCTGGTGGCGCGAGCCGTGGAGCAGCAACTCGGTGGCCTCGACACCCTCGTGTACGCCACCGCGATCAACCACCTGGTGTTGCTGGCGGAGACCGACATCGATACCTGGCGCGACCTGCTGGAGACCAACCTGGTGGGCGCCGCGCTGGTGACCAGGGCCACGCTGCCCGCGCTGGTGTCGGCCGGAGGGCGCGTGGCGTTCCTGTCGTCGGACTCGGTCGCCCGCCCCTTTCCCGGTCTCGGGGCCTATGCAGCCAGCAAGGCCGGGCTCGAGACCCTCACCGCTGCCTGGCGTGCGGAGGTCAGCGAGGTGACCTTCACCCGCGTGGTGGTCGGCCCCACCCTGACTGGTATGGCCGATGGCTGGGACCCCGATCTGGCGGCGACGATGTTCGAGTGGTGGCACTCGATCGGCTACCTCGACCGCGAGCCGGTGGAGCCTGAGTGGGTCGCGCAGCGGATGGTGCGCTGGATGGCCGCCGAGGACCCGCCCGAGGAGCTCGATCTGCTGGCGGAGTCCATCGCGGAGCGGCGTGGGTCGTCCGGGTGAGCCAGGCCCGCCTCCCGGTGGGGGTGGGGGCGCGGGCGATGGCGTCAGGTCTCCTCGGCGGTCGCCAACGCCTCGGCAGGCATGGGATCGGGTGCGGATCGCACCGCACCGGCCACCCCGGCGATGGTGAGCGCGCCCGCCATCACCTGCACCGCGGTCACGGCCTGGCCGAGCAGCACCCAGGCCATCGCACCGGAGAGCACCGGGATGGCCAGCATGAGCACCGGGGGGAGGTTGGCGGGCACCCATCGCAGTGACCAGGTGACCGAGAAGTGCCCCAGCGCCCCGGGGAACAGGGCCACCGCGGCGCACAGGAGGAGGTCGTGCAGGCCGATCACCCCCACGGGCTCGCCGGTGACCACCACGAACGTGGAGACCGTGACGGCGGCGGCGACCGACGCGCCGAACAGGAAGGGGACCGTGTCGATGTGGTCGCGGGCTTGCTTCGACCACACGAAGTACACGGAGTAGCCGAGCACGTTCAGCGCGGCCAGCGCCATCCCGAGGGCGTCGCCCTCCGGGCCCGAGGCGCCCGCCACCGCGACCAGCGCCGCGCCGGCGATGGCCACCGCGGACCACAGGCGGAACGAGGGGCCCGGTCGCTCCCCGAACATCGGCACGGCGAGCACGGCCACCACCACCGGTGCGAGGGTGTTCATGAGCGTCACGTCGACCACCGAGGTCAGGCGCAGCGCGGTCATGAACGCGAGTTGGTGGGTCCCGAACAGCGCGCCGCACACCAGGGCCCGCCGCCACCCCTCACGCGAGGGCCAGCGGTCGACGACCCGGCCGTGCACCAGGGTCGCCACCGCCAGGGTCGCGACACCGATCCACAGGCGCCAGAAGGAGAACACCGGGCCGGAGACGGACGCCGCGCCGACCATGACCGGGCCGGTGCTGAACAGCACCACACCGATCACGACCACCGCGACGGGCCTGCGCTGGGCGAGGGCGCCCACACCGGGGCGAGGGGTCAGCTCGATCGTGGTGGCGACGTCGGACATGCTCCGCGCAGGTTACGGCTTCACCAGACCGGCGTTGAGCCGATTGGCGGGCCGCGCCCGGCGCGACGGTCCGGGAGAAGACGCAGCCCGAAAGCTGACTACCATGTCAGGTTTCCGGCAGGGTCGTGAGCAGGGGGTCTCGCCGCAGATGCCGATCCACTACGAGAAGGGCGCGCGCCCGGGCGCCGAGCACGTGGTGCTCATCACCATCGACCGGCCCCAAGCCCGCAATGCGCTCGACATGTACCACTTCCGCGACCTGGCCCGGGCCTGGAAGGACTTCCGCTACGACGACGACGCGTGGGTGGCGATCGTGACCGGCGTGGGCCGCAACTTCATGGCGGGCGCGGACCTCAAGACCTACATCCCGCAGATCACGGAGCTGGCCAAGGAGATCAGCAAGGGCGAGGTCACCGAGGTCGACGGGTGCAAGCTGTCTGACGGCACCCGGGCGGTCCTGCGGGACACGAAGATCTACAAGCCGATCATCGCCGCCATCAACGGGCCGTGTGTGGCCGGCGGCATGGAGATGCTGGGTGGCATCGACATCCGCATCGCCACCCCCCACGCCAGCTTCGGGGTGATGGAGCCCAAGCGCGGCCTGTTCGCCGGTGGCGGCACCACCGCCCGCCTGCCCCGCCAGATCCCCTTCCCGGCGGCGATGGAGTTCCTGCTCACCGCCGAGCGGTTCCCGGCCGAGCGGGCGTTGCAGATGGGCCTGCTGAACGAGATCGTGCCCGAGGAGGAGCTGCTCGACCGGGCGTTCGAGTGGGCGGCTCGCATCACGGCCAACGCCCCACTCGCGGTGCAGGCCACCAAGGAGAGCGTGCTGCGCGGCCTGTCGACCACCCTGGAGGAGGCCTACGCCATCGAGCAGCAGCTCTCCCAGGAGGTGTTCCAGACCGAGGACGCCAAGGAAGGACCGAAGGCGTTCGCCGAGAAGCGCGCTCCCGAATGGAAGGGCCGGTGAGCGTCGACCCCCGCGCCCCCTGCATCATCGGGGTCGGCCAGCAGGTCTGGCGACCGGGCGTCGGCGAGGCTCCGGAGCCGCTCGCCATGTGGGAGCAGGTGTGCCGACAGGCCGCCGATGACGCCGGCGCGGCCCGCGGCGCCTCCGCGGTGCTCGCAGCCGTCGACTCCCTCGACGTCGTGTACTGCCAGAGCTGGGCCTACGACGACCCGCCGGGTCGGCTGGTGGAGGCCCTGGCGATCGACCCCCGCCGCCGGGCCTACTCGGGCATCGGCGGCACCGTGCCCCTGCAGCTCGTCGACGCCGCGGCCGAGGCGATCATCCGGGGCGAACTCGACGTCGCGCTCGTCACCGGTGCCGAGGCCCTCGACACCAGGCGCCGTCTGCGCAGGGAGGGGCGCAAGCCGGCCTGGCGTTTCAAGGACCCGGAGCGCAGGCCCTTCCCGTTCGAGGTGCCGTTCCACCCGGCGGAGGTGGCGCACGAGGTCTTCCAGGCCTGGCTGACCTTCGCGGTGTTCGACATCGGGCGTCGGGCCCGGCTGGGCACGAGCCCCGAGGACCATCGCCGCCGGCTGGGTGAGCTGCTCGCGCCGTTCACCCGGGTGGCGGCCCGGAACCCCTTCGCCTGGTTCCCGGTCGAGCGCTCGGTCGAGGAGCTGATCACGCCTTCCGCCCAGAACCGCATGGTCGGCTACCCGTACACGAAGTACATGGTCTCGGTGATGGACGTCGACATGGCCGCCGCGGTCATCGTCGCCAGCCACGCCCGGGCCGACTCGCTCGGGGTGCCCCCAGAGCGACGGGTGTACCTGCGGGGGTGGTGCTACGCCACCGACCCGCTCTACGTCGCCGAGCACCGCGACCTGTCGCGCTCGCCCGCCATGGCCGCCGCCAGCGCCGAGGCCCTCCGGGTGGCGGGCGTGGGTGTCGACGACGTGGCCCACCTCGATCTCTACAGCTGCTTCGCCAGCTCGGTGGACTTCGCCCGTGATGCACTCGGCCTCGCGTCCGACGACCCGAGGGGGTTCACGGTCACGGGTGGGTTGCCCTTCGCCGGTGGTGCCGGCAGCGGCTACCTGGCGCACTCGATCGCGACCATGGCCGGTGTCCTGCGCGAGGACCCGGGCTCGTTCGGGCTGGTGAGCGGGGTCGGTATGCACATGACCAGGCACGCCTTCGCCATCTACTCCACCACTCCCGGGCCGGTCACGCTGCCGGAAGCCGAGCGGGTCCAGCGGCAGCTCGACGCCGAGGGCCCGGCCCCGATCGTGGACACCCATCGGGGCCCGGCCACGGTCGCGGCGTACAGCGTGGCGCACGGTCGGGACGGCGAACCGGACTGGGCGCTGCTGGTGTGCGACCTCGACGGGGGAGCGCGCTGCTACGCCCGGGCCACCGATCCCGACCTGCTGGTGGCGCTCGAGGAGGAGGAGTGGGTGGGGAGGGTGGTCGAGCTCGAGACCACCGAGGGCGACGTCAACCTCGCTCGGGCCTAGACCGGGCGCGGGCTCAGCACAGGACGCCCTCCGCCGGCTGGTACAGCGCGGTGACGGTGTCGACCTCCCGGTGCCCGTCCGTCAGGTAGGTGCGGGTGCGCTCGGTGGTGACCTTGGTGCACGCCCCCGCGGGGGTGCGGGTCTGGCCGGTCTGCTCGCCTCGCACCCAAGGGGTCGAGTACAGGGTCACGGTGATGGAACTGCTCGTGTACGTGGGCCAGACCAGCACCCCGTAGGGGGTGTTGTTGCGGATCTTCAGATCGGGCTTCGGGTAGCTCAGCGTGGCTTCGCGCCCATAGGGGTAGCGGGAGATGTAGATCGTGTGGGCCTGATATTCCACGAGGTCGAGCCCGGCGAAGAACGCAGCGTTGAACAGGGTGGTGGCGAACTGCGACACCCCGCCGCCGACATCGGTGGTGAACTTGCCGCCGTAGATCACGCCGGCCTCGACGAAACCCTTGGCGCGGGTGCGCTGCCCGAGGTACTCGTTGACCGAGAACGTCTGGCCCGGCTCGATGACCACGCCGCGGATGAGATCCGCGATGCGGTGGATGTTGGTGACCCGGCTTTCGCCGGCGGCGTGGTTGGTGGTGAACGTGCCCACCACGGTCGTGATCCCCATGCGGCGCGCCCAGGTGGCGTCGTGCTCGGGTTGCTCGGTCGTCAGGTCGAGGTCCACCTCGCCACGCCCGTTGCGGAGTGCGTCGACCACCCGCTGGGGTGAGTCCGCGGCACAACATCCGGTGCCAGGTGTGCCCTCGGTGAACGACACGTTGCCCGCCGCATCGACGTGCCAGGCCAGCTGGACGGGGGGTGTACCGACGGCACCCACCGCCGCGGCGACGTCGTGGCTGATCTGCTGCTCGTCCATGCCCAGCACCAGGGTGGAGCCGTCAGAGGCCGGGACCGCACGCATCCAGGTCAGCAGGACGGCGGGTTGGACCGAGGTCGACTTGCCCCCGACCCGGACGGTCAACGGCCGAGCGGCGAGCCGGCGTCCTTCGTCAGCCACCGCTTCCGCCGCGCTGTCGGGGTAGGTCGGTGCCACCTCCACCGTCGCCAGCTCGACGGTGATGGGGCCGTCCGGCGCCGCGGCCTGCTCGATGAGGGCGCGCTCCAAGCTCGCCGTGTCCAGCGACGTGCCCGGCACGCCGGCCACGGCCTCGAGCGTGCCGCCGGCCGCCGAGACGCTCGGTTCCACGGGTACGACCCGATTGGCGTCCTCGAGTGCGGCGATCGCCGTAGCGGCCTGGGCGGAGTCGACGTGGTACACGACCGGGACCCGATGGGGTGACAGGAGCGAGCCGAGCCACTCGAACGGCTGGGCGAGCAGGTTGCCCCTGCCGGCGTCGAGCACAGCTCGGACGGTGGCTTCCCGGTCGACGGACAGGCCCACGGAGGCGGCGGTGGTGTCGAGTGCGCCCGCCGGTGTCTGGATGTGGACCGGTCGCTCACGGGTGCGCTCCGCGAGGCGCTCAACCTCGGCGCGCACCTCGGTCTCCGAGAGGCCGCCCACCGCGGTGCCGGCCAGGGAGACGTTTCGCATCGCTTGGCCGGAGTGCATCGCGGTGTCGAGGGCCCAGGTGCCGAGCAGCGCGGCGAGGACCGCGATCAGCGCGACGAGCGCGGCCAATCCGGCGCTGCGGGGGCTCCGAGGCACCCGTCCACCTTGGCATGCCGCGTGGGGCGGCGGTAGTCGCTGGGTGGCGCGGATTTCCCGCTCCGCCGCCACCCCTGCCATGATCCCGGGGTCGCAGTCAGGGGCGTGGGGGAAGTGCCGATGAGCAGGTTGTGCGAGGGGCGGGTCTGCATCGTCACCGGGGCAGGGCGCGGCATCGGGCGCGAGCACGCGCTGATGCTGGCGGAGCACGGCGCCAAGGTGGTGGTCAACGACCTGGGCGGGTCGATGTCGGGTGAGGGCGCGTCGAGCGGCCCGGCGCAGGAGGTCGTGGAGGAGATCCGCGCTGGGGGCGGTGAGGCGGTCGCCAACACCGACGACGTCTCGGACTGGGACGGCGCCGCCCGGCTCGTCGGGCAGGCGATCGACGAGTTCGGCCGGCTGGACGTCCTCGTCAACAATGCCGGCATCCTCCGTGACCGGATGCTGGTCAACATGACCGAAGCCGAGTGGGACGCGGTGATCAAGGTGCATCTCAAGGGCACGGCCGCGCCGTCACACCATGCGGCCGCCTACTGGCGCGACCGCTCCAAGGCTGGCGAGGACGTCGATGCCAGGATCATCAACACCAGCTCGCCGTCGGGCATCTACGGCAACCCGGGGCAGACCAACTACGGCGCGGCGAAGGCGGGTATCGCCGCCTTCACGGTGATCGCGTCGATGGAGCTCGCCCGCTACGGCGTGACGGTCAACGCCATCGCTCCCGCGGCGCTGACCCGCATGACCGAGAACCTGGGGATGGGGCAGGCGCCGGAGGAGGTCCGACAGCAGATGGCTCCCCGGTGGATCGCCCCCATCGTCACCTGGCTGGCCTCGGGCGAGTCGCGCCAGGTCACCGGCCGGGTCTTTGACGTGTCGGGCAGGCGGCTCGGGGTCGCCGAAGGCTGGCACATCGGGCCTTCGGAGACCCCCGTCGACGATCCGACCCGGATGGGGCCCGTGGTCGCCGACCTGTTGGCTCGCGCCCGACCCAACGCGGACATGGCCGGCAACGACCGCACCGACTGATCCAGACCGCACGACGCAGCGTCACGGAGGCCCGAATGCCGATCAATCCCGATGCCGTGGGCTCCACCAGCGAGCCCTACGAGCACTCCTGGACCGAGAAGGACGTCATGCTCTACGCCCTCGGCGTGGGGGCGGGTACCGGTGAGCTGCAGTTCACCACCGAGAACACCATGGACACCCCCTTGCGGGTGCTGCCCACCATGGCCGTGGTGCTCGGGGTGGGCGGGTTCGGTGCCATGGCCAAGATCGGCACGTTCAACCCGGCGATGCTCGTGCACGGCGAGCAGGCCATCGAGCTCTACGGTGAGATCCCCACGTCGGGCACGGTGAGCACGGTCGGGGAGATCACCGGCATCTGGGACAAGGGCAAGGGTGCGGTGATCGTCACCGAATCGATCTCGACCGACGTGTCCACGGGCAAGCCGCTGTTCAAGAACACGATGTCGGCGTTCATCCGCGGCGAGGGCGGCTGGGGCGGTGATCGAGGCCCGTCCGGGCCGCGCAACGAGCCACCGGAGCGGGCCCCCGATCACGAGGTCACCTACCGCACGCGCGACGACCAGGCGCTGATCTATCGCCTGTCCGGCGATCGCAACCCACTGCACTCGGACCCCGCCTTCGCCAAGCTCGGCGGCTTCGATCGCCCGATCCTCCACGGCCTGTGCACCTACGGGTTCACCGGTCGAGCGCTGCTCCACACCCTCTGCGGATCGAACCCGGCCCGCTTCCGCTCAATGGAGGGCCGGTTCTCCTCCCCCGTGTACCCCGGTGAAGCCCTCACGGTGCGCATGTGGGTGGAGGGCTCGTCGGCCACCTTCCAGACCTGTGGCGAGGACGGCCGGGTGGTGATCGACAGCGGCCGGGTGACGTTCTCGTGAGCCTGCGCGCCGGCTACCGAGGCCGCCTCGGCCTCACGAAGATCTCCGGGATGGTCTCGGCGTAGGTCCAGTCCGGGCGTTTGCAGGGCTGGTGGGAATCCCACACCGCCCGGCCGTCGCGGATCTCCACGAGCTGGGTGATGGGGGCGATGGGGTCGGTGTGCACGCCGGTCAGCGCCAGTGCCGCGTCTGCCGGGAAGGCGCTGAGCAGGCTCGACACCACCACCTGCTCCTGGCGTCCGAGGTAGCAGCGGTTCGCGTCGGTGACGGTCCGCAGGCGGGCGGCGATCGTGTCGAGGTCCTCCGGTGAGCCACCCTCGACGATCAGCTGCTCGAGCCGTGCCGTGACCTCACCGGTGCCGAACTTGCAGGCGGGGCACTGGCCGCAGGACTCGACGTACAGGAACCGGGACACCGCGTGGGCCACCCGGACCATGTCCCGCCGGTCGTCGAAGACCATGAACCCGGCGGCCCCGAGGCCGCTGCCGATGGCGTCGAATGCCTCGTAACTGAGCGGGGTCGAGAGCTGGTCGGCGGTGAGCACGGGGTTCGCCACGCCCGACAGCACGCCCTTGATCGACCGGCCTTCGGGCATCCCCCCGCCGATGTGCTCGATCGCCTCGATCAGCGGGGTGCCCATCGGGATCTCGGCGAAGCCGGCGCGGTTCGTGTCCCCGCACACCGTGCAGATGATCGTCCCCGGCGAGCCGTCCGTGCCGAGCTCACGGAACCACTCGGCACCGTTGGCGACGATCGCGGCGGCGTGCGCGAGGGTCTCGACGTTGTTGACCAGCGTCGGGTTCGACGCCGGACCGCTGGCATCCGAGCCGGCCGTAGGGGCGGACCATCCGAACTGCGGCTGCTCGGCGAAGAGCCCGTAGAGGTACGGGGGGAAGAGGCGGGGGAGCGGGTCCTCGCCCTCGATGACCTCGAGCAACCCCTTCTCCTCCCCGAACAGGTACTCGTCAGGGCCCTTCACGACGTAGATCCGCAACCCGTCGAGCCAGCCGGCGGCCGACATCTCGTCCACGGCGCGCTCGACCGCGGCGATCTGCGGGGCGAACGAGGCCTTCATCGCCACGTAGGCCTCCTGCGCCCCGATGACCCGGGCCGCCACCACCAGGCCTTCGATCACCTGGTAGGGATTGCGATGCAGCAGCGGCCGGTCCTTGTAGGTGCCAGGCTCGCCCTCGGCTCCGTTCGCCACCGCGTACCGCTCGCCGGCCTCCGCGCCGCCGGCCAGCACCGAGCGCCACTTGGTGGCGGTGGGGAAGCCCGCACCGCCCCGCCCGCGCAGCCCGCTGCGCTCGAGCTCGTCGAGCACCGCGTCGGGACCGGCGTCGGCCAGCCGCCCGATGGCTGCGCCCCCACCCCGGCGCTCGTAATCGCTGAGTGAGGTGATCGGCTCCGCTGGCAGGACGCGGTCGGCGAACACCGCGCCACCGTACCCGTGAGCAGCCGCGGTCAGGTGCCTCCGGTGGTCAGAACAGGCGCAGCTCGTCGCGCTCGAGGCCTCTGAGCTCGTCGTAGTCGACCTCGACGCAGACGATGCCCCGGGCGGTCGCGAGCACCTTCGCCTGCTGCTTGATGGACTGGGCCACGAAGACACCCCGGACCGGGCGCAGGAGGGGATCGCGATCCAGGCGCTCCAGGTAACGAGCGAGCTGCTCGACCCCGTCGATCTCGCCCCGCCGCTTCACCTCGATGGCCACCGCGTTGCCCGCCGCGTCGCGGCACAGCAGATCGACGGGCCCGATGTCGGTGGGGTATTCGCGCCGGACCAGCCGCAGTCCGTCGAGCACCACCTCCGGGTTCGCAGCCAGCAGCTCCTGTAGGTGCGCTTCCACCCCGTCCTTCCGGAGCCCGGGGTCGGTGCCGAGCTCGTGGGTGCTGTCGCTGAGCACCTCGTCGAGGACGATGGTGAGCGTCTCACCCTTGGGATTGGTCACCACCCACCGCCCCGGCTCCTCGACCAACCGGTTGGGGGCGTTCATCCAGTTGAGCGGTTTGTAGGCGCCGCCGTCGGCGTGGATGGCCACACACCCGTCTGCCTTCACCATGATCAGCCGGGTGGCGAGTGGGAGGTGCGCGGAGAGCCGGCCCACGTAGTCGACGGAGCAGCGGGCGATCACGATGCGCATCGGGGCGCGAGCGTACGCGCTGGCGGCTCAGTCGATCGCCCGCTCCCGGAAGCGGCTGCGGATGACCTCCCGCCGCTTCTGGAGGTCTCGGTAGGTCAGGGACTCGGTGGCGGGATCGACCCCGAAGCTGCCCTTCACCCCGGACAAATCGAGCTCGTAGGTGCGGGGGTCGATGCCGATGTCGGCCGCGATGCGTTCGCCGTGGGTCTGGGCGAAGTAGGCGGAGATGTGCGCGATCTCCGCGAAGAGGTCCAGGTCCGGGGCGAGCGAGGCGATGGCCCCGTCGAGGAACACCATGTTCTTCACGAACAGCATGAGCTCCTTGGGCAACCGGGCGCCGTAGGCCAGGAGGCTCTTCACCGCTCGCTGGATCTCGTGCACCATCTCGTCGGCGGTCATCGTCGTCGGGTCGACGGGAGGGCGGTCGAGGCCGAGGTCACGGATCACCGCGTCGAGATCGGTATCCGCCGGCAACGCGCCCAGGTCGCGCAGGGCGGCCATCTGCCCTCGGATGTCGTTCATGCTGGCCGCGACCTGCAGCCGCAGGAACGCCAGGCGCCGAGGCTCGTCCATCCGGCCGGTGATCCCGAAGTCGAGCAGCGCCACGCGCCCGTCGGCCATCACGAACAGGTTGCCGCCGTGCAGGTCGCCGTGGAAGATCCCGTGGATCATGGCGCCCTCCATGAAGCCGATCATGCCGGTGCGGATCACCGCCTCGGTGTCCACGCCTGCCTCCTTCATGCGCTCGACGTCATAGAACGCGAACCCGTCGAGCCGCTCCATGACCAGCACCCGCGGTGTGACCAGCTCGGGATGGGGGCGGGGGATCACGTAGCCCCGCTGGTCGAGCTCCGCGAAGCAACGGGCGATGTCGAGCATGTTCTCGGCTTCCAGCCGGAAGTCCAGCTCCTCGGTGATGGTCTCGGCGAACAGCTCCACCAGCGCCGGTGGGTTGGCCAGGGCGGCCACCGGGATGCGCCCGACCAGGAACGGGGCCAACCAGGCCATCACCCGCAGGTCGTCGTGCACCAGCCGGTCGATGCCCGGCCGCTGCACCTTCACGACCACGTCTTCGCCGGTGCGCAGGCGCGCTCGGTGGACCTGGGCGATCGACGCCGCGGCGACCGGCTCGGGATCGAAGCGCTCGAAGACCGCCTCCAACGTCGACCCGAGATCGCTCTCGACCACGGCCCGCACGTCGCCGAAGGACTCCGGCGGCACCCGGTCGCGCAGCTTCTGGAACTCGCTCACCAGCTCCTCGGGGAAGAGGCCCTCCCCCGAGGAGATGATCTGGCCGAGCTTGATGTAGGTCGGCCCGAGTCGCTCCGCGGCGATCCGCAACCGCCGGGAGAGGTCGCGCTTCGACGCGGAGCCGCCGGCTCGCCTGCCGGAGACGTACCAGCCGACGAGGGCGCCTCCGATGTGGCGGGCCACTCGCGCCAATCGCCGGACCGGAGGCAGCTTCCGGGGCCGGACCAGCTCGGGAAGCTCCCGGCGCTGCACCCACCGCACCGCGGGCACCGCGCGGCGCCATCGCATCTCCGCGGGGTCGACGATCCACGGCGGGTGGTCGCTGAACGAGCCCACCTCGAGGTCCGCAGGCGGGCCGTCGGTGGTGGCGCGGGTGTCGGTGGTGGCGGCGTCGTGGGCCATGGTGCCCGGGAGTGTAGGAGCGGACG
>NZ_DAIUCK010000037.1:0-28106 GCF_036846205.1 Rhabdothermincola sp.
CCCGATCGTCACCACCTGCCCCGGTGGACGAAGCCCCCGCGGTGCGGACTCTGCCACCCCCTACTGCCGCCGGCGAGCCGGTGGCCGCGAAACCCCGGGGCGTCGTTCGGCCCGTGCCAGCGGCCGCGTCAGCGAAACCCCATGTGGTGTCCCCCACGTCCTTCAACCACGCTCAGGAGGTGGCCGACAAGTTCAAGGCCACCCAGCCGGTCATCCTCAACCTCCAAGGGGTCGATCGCGACCTGGCTCGCCGACTGATCGACTTCTCCAGCGGGCTGTGCTATGGGCTCGGGGGTCACATGGAGAAGGTCGCCCACCAGGTGTACCTGCTCACCCCGTCCAACGTCGAGGTCTCACCGGAGGAGCGGCGCCGCCTCCACGAGCGCGGTCTGCACGACGCCTGATCAGCCGCCGTGGGAATCATCTGCTACCTGCTGCAGGTGTACCTGCTGGTGCTCCTGGTGCGCATCCTGCTGTCGTGGTTCCCGATCTCGGGCGGCGGCGCGATGGGGTCGCTGTACCGGGTCCTCGAGGCCGTCACCGAGCCCGTCCTGGCGCCCCTGCGGGGGGTGCTGCCCCCGGTCAGGTTCGGCGCGGTGGCGCTCGATCTGTCACCCCTCGTGGTCTTCTTCGGTATCCAGATCCTGCTCGCGTTCCTGTGCCGATGACGCCGATGGGCCATCGCGGCGGCGCGCTCGCGCCCTCGCTACCATCGGCCGCATGGACGCCACGCCGCACCTGCTGACCGACGTCAAGTTCTCGGAGCGCCGCAAAGGCTACGACCCGGAGGAGGTCGACAACTTCCTCGCCCAGGTGAGCGAGAAGGTGGCTCAGCTCCAGGACATGGTGCGGGAGGCGACGGCGAGGGCCGATGAGGCAGAGGCCAAGGTTGCTGACGCGCAACGGGCGAAGGAGGTCGCGCAGGCCCAGGTTGACAAGCTCGAGGCCGACCTGGCTCGCCTTCAAGCCGCTCCCCGGCCCCTCGCCGAGCAGGAGGAAGCGGAGCGGGCTTCGAAGATCCTGCTCATGGCCCAGAAGACCGCGGACGCCACCATCGACGACGCCAACCGCTCGGCTCAGACCACCATCGCGGAGGCCCGCCAGCAGGCGGCGTCGATCCTCGCTGACGTCGAGGCGGAGGCAGAGCGGCGGCGAGCCGAGGCGAAGCGGCAGATCGACGAGCTGGTGCAGCAGCGCCGAGGGGAGATCCTCGCCGAGGTCGGTGAGCTCGAGCGGGCCCGTGACGAGTTGTCGGCCGACGTCGAGGCGTTGCGCAGCCACCTCGATGCCGAGCGCCAGAACATCCAGCGCGCGCTCGATGCCATCAGGCAGGCGCTCGACGACCCCGCCGGGCTCCGGGTGGCGGAGCCACCACCGTTGCACCCTGTGACCCTGCCCGAGCGATCCGCGGTGGATGCCGGGCCGGCACCAGCGGCCGAGGAGATGGCCAGCGACGTAGCTGCCCCCGAGGAGGCGGTCGCGCCCGGGGTGGCCGTCGCCGGCGACGGGCCGCAGGCGGCGGTGGGGGAGGCCACGATCGACCCCGGCCCCACGGGAAGCGAACCGCTCGGTGAGGGGCCGGCGGCGGAGGACCCGGGCGGGCCCCATCCGGGACCAGCGACCCCCGATGCCTCGACGGCGGTCGCCGAGACCACGGCAGCCGATGCGGAGCCCACCGCGGGCGGGGGTGCCGACGCGGGCGACCTCGGTACCGAGCGCCTGTTCGAGACCGCCGAGCCCGGCGGCTCACCGCTGGACCCCGGGCCGGCTACCGAGCTGTTCACTCCGTTCCCCGACGATGCGGAGCGGGAGGACCCGCTGGGCCAACCCGACGCCGAGGCCGACGCGGCCATGCGGGCGTTCTTCGAGGCCGACTTCGAGGCCGAAGCAGAGCAGAAGCGAAGCCGGTGGCGGCGCTGACGAGCGACGTCAGGCCCGCTCGAGGCTGACCCGCACCGGCTCGCCGTCGATGTCGATCACCTGCACGCCGGTGCCGTTGCCGACGTCTCCCACCTCGAAGGTGGTGGCGAGGATCTCCCCGGCGATCCAGTCGCGGTGTTCGCCGAGGGCGGCCGCCACGGCGGGTACCGGCTCGATCCGCACCCGGATGCGGTCCGCGATGGCGAATCCCGACGCCTTGCGCAGCTCGTTGAGCGCCCGTACCAGCTCGCGGGCGGTGCCCTCGGCCCGCAGCTCGGGGTCGAGCTCGAGGTCGAGCGCTACCGCCCAACCGGCGTCCTCGGCCAGCGCGAACGCCTCATGTCGCTGAGCTCGCAGCTCGACGTCACCTGCTTCGAGGCGCTCGCCGGCGACCTCGATGAAGCCCTGGTCGACGAGTTGCTGGCGGAGGGCTGACCCGTCAGCCGCGGCCAGGGCGCGTTTGATCTCGTTGACCTTCGGCCCGAGGCGCGGTCCGAGCACCCGGAAGTTGGGGAGGATCGACCAGCTCATGAGACCTGAGAGCGTGTCGATGGTCTCGAGCGACTTGACGTTGAGCTCGGCGATCACTTCCTGCTGCACCTGCGGGTCGAGCGGTGTGCCGGGATGCAGGATCATCGCCCGGCGCAGCGGCTGGCGGACCTTCACCTTGGCGTCGGTGCGGGCAGCCCGGCCGATGCCCACCAGCCGGCGAGCGCTCTCCATCTGCGCCGCCAGCGCCTCGTCACGGTGTCCTGCCGGCTGCGGCCAGTCCGCCAGGTGCACCGAGTCCTCACCGGTGAGGGTGGTGTAGATCTCCTCCGCCAGGAACGGGCAGAACGGCGCCAGCAGCTGGGCGGTGGTGGTGAGACACCGGTAGAGGGTGGCATGGGCTGTGGGGTCGCTGCTCTTCCAGAAGCGGGTCCGGGAGCGGCGGACGTACCAGTTCGACAGGTCGTCGACGAAGCGGGCCAGCCGGGTCGAGCCTTCCAGCGCGTCGAAGGCCTCGAGCGCGGCCGTGACCTGCTCGATCGTGTCGTCGAGCTCGGAGAGGATCCAGCGGTCGAGCACGTGGGTCGGGGTGCTCGGAGCCTGGCCATCGGGCTGCCAGCCGTCGAGGTCGGCGTAGGTGGCGAAGAACGAGAAGACGTTCCACAGCGTGAGCAGCGTCTGGCGGGTGCTCTCCCGGATGCCGTCCTCGTGGACCCGGCGAGGGGTCCAGGGCTGGCCGCCGGAGAAGAAGTACCACCGGAGGGCGTCAGCCCCCTGGGTGTTGAAGATGTCCCACGGCTCGATGACGTTCCCGCGGGACTTGGACATCTTCTGGCCGTGCTCGTCGACCACCAGCGCGAGACAGACCACGTTGCGGTAAGGGGTTTGGCCGAAGACCAGGGCGTTCACCGCCAGCAGCGAGTAGAACCAGCCGCGGGTCTGGTCGATGGCCTCGCAGATGAAGTCCGCGGGGAACGAGCGGTGAAAGGTTTCGTCGTTGTCGAAGGGGTAGTGGAACTGCGACGAGGGCATGGCGCCGGAGTCGAACCAGGCGTCGAGCACCGGAGGCAGCCGGTAGGCGTCCCCACCGCAGTGTTCGCACGGGAACGTCACCTCGTCCACGTAGGGACGGTGCAGGTCCAGCTCCGACAGGTCGCGCCCGGCCCTGCGGGACAGCTCGGCCACCGACCCGATGCAGGTGTCCGAGCCGCAGCTACGGCACCGCCAGATCGGTAGTGGCGTCCCCCAGAAACGGTCGCGTGACAGCGCCCAGTCGACGTTGCCCTCGAGCCATTTACCGAACCGGCCGTACTTGATGTTGGGCGGCTGCCAGTTGATCTTCTCGTTCTCCCGGATGAGGGTGTCGCGCTGTTCGGAGGTGCGGATGAACCAGGAGGTCTTCGCCCAGTAGATCAGCGGGGTGCCGCAGCGCCAGCAGTGGGGGTAGGCGTGCTGGTAGGGCTGCTCGCGCACCAGCAGGCCACGATTCCGCAGATCCTCGATGATCGCCGGGTCGGCGTCCTTGACGAAACGGCCGGCGAAGGGACCCGTACGCTGGTCGAAGGTGCCGTCCGCCTGGACCGGGTTCAGGACGGGGAGGTCCTCGGCCCGCCCCACCCGGGCGTCATCCTCGCCGAAGGCGGGCGTGAGGTGGACGATGCCGGTGCCCTCGTCGGTGCTCACGAAGTCCGCGGCGACCACCCGCCAGCCATCGGCGCCTGCCGGCGGTTCGAGGAGATCGAAGGGCCGCCGGTAGCGCCAGCCGACGAGGTCGTGGCCCCGCCAGCGCTCGGCCACCTCGGCGTCCTCGGGCGCGCGAGCGGCGGCCATGACCAGGTCCCGCCCGCCACCCTGGTCGCGTACCCGGACGTAGTCGATGTCGGGGCCGACCGCGGCGGCGACGTTGGAGATCAGGGTCCAGGGAGTGGTGGTCCACACCAGCAGGTCAGCGTCACGGTCCACGAGAGGGAACCGGACGTACACCGAGGGGTCGACGACGTCGCGGTAGACATCGGGTTGGCCGAGCTCGTGCGACGACAGCGCGGTGCCGCAGCGGGCGCAGTAGGGGATGACCCGGTGCCCTTCGTAGAGCAGACCCTTGACCCACATCTGCTCGAGCAGCCACCAGACGGATTCGATGTAGTCGTTGGAGAGTGTCCAGTAGGCGTCCGCGGTGTCGATCCACACCCCGGCCCTCGAGGTGAGCGCCCCCCAGTGCTCCACGTAGCGATGGACCGACTCCCGGCAGCGCTGGTTGAAGTTGGCGATGCCGAACGCTTCGATCTCCTGTTTGCTGCTGAGGCCAAGCTCCTTTTCCACCTCGAGCTCCACCGGCAGGCCGTGGCAGTCCCAGCCACCCTTGCGGGGCACCCGCTTGCCCCGCATGGTCTGGAAGCGCGGGTAGAGGTCTTTGAACACCCGGGCCCACACGTGGTGCAGACCGGGCCGGCCGTTGGCGGTCGGTGGTCCCTCGTAGAAGATCCAGGGCTCCCCGTCCTTGCGCAGCCGGCGAACCTCGCCCACGATGTCGCGCTCGGCCCATCGGGCCAGCACACGTTCTTCGAGAGCGACCAGGTCGAGATCAGGGTCGACGGGACCGAAGGGCATGGCTCGTAGCCTACGGGTCGGCCGCGCCGGGTCGCGAACCTGATGGGGAGGGTTGACGGTCGAAGTGCGAGGCCCTAGCCTCCGCGACCTTTCGCGGCGGACTGGCCGGAGCATGGCCGTGAGAGGAGTTGTCCACCAGATGGCGACGAAGAAGGCCCCTACCAAGAAGGCGGCCGCCAGCAAGGCGCCGGCGAGGAAGGTGTCGGTGAAGAAGGCGGCCAGGAAGGTGCCGGCGAAGAAGGTGCCGGTGAAGAAGGCGGCCAAGAAGGTGCCGGTGAAGAAGGCGGCCAAGAAGGCCGCTGCCAGCAAGGCCCCCGCCAAGGCGCCGGCCAAGAAGGTCCCGGTGAAGAAGGTGCCGACCAAGAAGGCGCCGGCCGCGAAGCCCAAGTCACCGTTCGACGCGAAGTTCCTCGACGCCCAGCGCGCGGCGCTGCTGGAAGAGCGCGCCCGGCTGGTCCACGACGCCGAGGCGCTGACCGCCGAGGCCAACGAGCTGGCCCAGATGCGCGAACCCGGCGACGTCCAGTTCGACGAGGAGTCCGGCGAGGGCGACACCCTGGCCGTCGAGCGCGAGCGCGACCTGGCGCTCTCCGCGCAGTTCCGTAGCCAGGTGGAGGAGATCGACCGGGCCTTGGCGAAGATCGCCGACGGCACCTACGGCATCTGCGAGGTCTCGGGTCTCGCGATCCCCAAGGAGCGGCTCCGGGCCATCCCCTGGGCCCGGGAGCGCGTCGAGTACAAGGCCGGGGGGTTCGGGCGCCGCTGAGTGGACGGGTGGTGCCGACCGCCTCGGAGCGGCATCGTCGGCTGCTGCCGGTGGTCGTCGCCGCGACTGTCGTCCTGGCTGATCAGTTGACGAAGTGGTGGGCGCTCGAGGCACTCGCCGGCGGCCGGGTCATCAACCTCGTGTGGACCCTGCGCCTCAACCTCACCTCCAACACCGGCTTCGCCTTCAGCCTCGGCGGCGGGTTCGGCCCACTCATCGCGGTGGTCGTGATCGCGGTCATCGGCGTGCTGGTCTGGCACGGCCGCACGATCTCGTCGCGGACCGGCGCGGTGGCGGTCGGGTTGCTGCTCGGTGGTGCGCTCAGCAACCTCGGCGACCGGGCCTTCCGGGGTGACGGGTTCCTGTCCGGGGCCGTGGTGGACTTCATCGACCTGCAGTGGTGGCCCATCTTCAACCTGGCGGACGCGGCCGTGGTGATCGGGGTGGCGCTGTTCCTGGTGAGCTCCTTGCGGGCTGCGGAGCCGTGATCGAGAGGGTCCCCGCCGCCCTGGCCGGTGAGCGGGTGGATCGGGTGGTGTCGCTCATGACCGGTGCCAGCCGGGCCGAGGCCGCCGAGCTGGTCACCGCCGGACGGGTGTTGGTCAACGGCGTGGCGGTCACGACCAAGTCGCATCGGGTCGAGGAGGGCGATCGTCTCGAAGTCGACCGTCCCCTGCCGGGCCCCGGAGCGGGACCCCAGCCGGAGCCGGCCGTGGCCTTCGAAGTCCTCCACGAAGACCCCGACGTGGTGATCGTCGACAAGCCTCCCGGCCTGGTCGTGCACCCCGGGGCGGGGTGCCGGGCGGGAACACTGGTCAACGGGCTGCTGGCCCGCTACCCGGAGATCGCCACGGTGGGGCCGGATCCGCAACGACCGGGGATCGTGCACCGTCTCGATCGGGACACGTCCGGGCTGATCGTGGTGGCGCGAACGGCGGCTGCCTACGACGGGCTGGTCGAGGCGCTGGCAGCCCGGCGGGTCGACCGGCGTTACCAGGCGCTGGCCTGGGGGGCGTTCGAGACTGTCCGGGGGGTCGTCGATGCTCCCATCGGACGCTCGGCTCGGGATCCGACCCGGATGGCCGTGGCCACCGGCGGCCGCGAGGCGCGAACCCGCTACGAGGTGGTGAGGTCCTTCCACGAACCGGTGGCGGTGACCCTGCTGCGCTGCCAGCTCGAGACCGGGAGGACCCACCAGATCCGCGTCCACCTCGCGGCGATCGGCCATCCGGTCGTGGGCGACGAGCGCTACGGCGGTGCCCGCCCGTCGCTGCCGGTACCGAGGATCTTCCTCCACGCGGGCGCGCTGCGCTTCGAGCACCCGGTGACCGGGGCCATCATCGCGGTCGAGTCCCCCCTGCCGACCGATCTACGTCAGGTGCTCGACCGCCTCAGCTGACAGGCTCGGCGTCCTCGGGCTTCTCGTCCGGCCAAGGTGCCTCGCCCCGAGCCATGCCCACGATGTCGGCCAGCGTGAGCGATCCGAGGTAGCGGCGCATGTGCTCACCGACGTCGGCCCAGATCGCGAGCAGCACGCACTGGCCCTCGTGGTCACAGGCCCCGTTGGTGTGGGGCTCGCCGAAGTCGCCGGCCACGATCGGGCCGTCGACCGCGGAGAGGATCTCCGAGAGGGCGATCTCCTCAGGGGGGCGGGCGAGCACGTAGCCCCCGCCGACCCCTCGCTTGGAGCGCACCAGCCCCGCTCCCTTCAGGGCCAGGAGGATCTGCTCCAGGTAGGGCTGGGGTAACCCGGTCCGCTCTGCGATGTCGCGCACCGACGTCGGCCCATCTTCGTGCGCGTGCAGGGCGAGCGAAAGGAGAGCCCGGCTGGCGTAGTCGCCACGCGTCGAGACCTTCACCCGCCCCATCGTAGGGTGGGCAGGCGTGTGGACGCCGTCCCCGGTCCGGTACGGTTGATCGGCGAGCGGAAAGGAACCAGTTGGGCGACGAACTCCTGCTTCCGGACTACGGAGGAGCCTGCATCACGAACGTCATGCCGGCGCTGCTGGAACCCCCCGAGGATCCCCCGTCGTGGCTCCCGAGCGCGGCCCGCGCCGACCAGGTGGTCCTACTCGTTCTCGACGGGCTCGGCTGGGAGCAACTGCAAGAGCGCGCGCACCTGGCTCCGACGCTGTGCAGCATGGAGGGTGGGCCGATCCTCACGGTCGCGCCCTCGACCACCTCGACCGCGCTGACCTCCATCGTTACGGGCCTGCCACCTGGTGAGCACGGCGTGATCGGCTACCGGATGAGCATGGAAGGTGAGGTCCTCAACGTGCTTCGGTGGTCGGTCGCAGGACGCGATGCCCGTGAGGCCATCCCACCCGAGAAGGTGCAGTCGATCGAGCCCTTCCTCGGCCACCGGCCCGCCGTGGTCACCCGGGCCGAGTTCCGCCAGACCGGGTTCACCCAGGCCCACCTCGACGGCACCCGCTTCTGCGGCTACCGCATGCCATCCACCCTGGTGGCCGAGACCACCCGCCTGCTGCGGGCCGGTGAGCCGTTCGTGTACGCCTACTACGACGGGGTCGACAAGGTCGCGCACGAGTACGGGTTGGGCGAGCAGTACGACGCCGAGCTGATCGCGGTCGAAGAGGTCGTCAGCTATCTGCTCGAGCTCATGCCGAAGGACGCCTCGCTCGTCATCACCGCCGACCACGGCCAGGTCGAGGTCGGCGGGAACCTCGTGACCCTGCACGATGACGTGATGGCCCACGTCTCCCACCAGTCGGGGGAGGGTCGCTTCCGCTGGCTGCACGCCCGACCGGGACGCGCCCCGGCGTTGCTCGAAGCCGCCCGAGCCCATCACGCTACGACCGGCTGGGTGGTCAGCCGAGAGCAGATGCTCGACGAGCACTGGTTCGGTCCGACGACGGTCGACGCGGCCCGATCCCGGCTCGGCGACGTCGCCCTGGTGGCCCGGGACCCGGTGGCCTACGTCGACCCGGACGACACCGGCCCGTTCGAGCTGGTGGGCCGCCACGGGTCCCTGACCCCCGCAGAGATGCGGGTGCCGTTGCTGGCACGCCGCGCCTGACCCGATCCTGAGGAGCACGAGCCATGCCGGATGACCCGATCAATGCTGGCCCGACCGTCGAGCACGGTGAGCTGATCCTCCCGAGCGACGACGACACGGGCAATCGCGAGCCTCCCGAGCGGGAGTTCGTGTCAGAGCCCGCGAAGGTCATGCGCGTCGGTTCGATGATCAAGCAGCTCTTGGACGAGGTCCGCTCCACCACGCTGGACGAGCCCTCGCGGGAGCGCCTCAAGTCCATCTACCAGACCTCGGTCGACGAGCTGGGCTCGGCGCTCTCTCCGGACCTGCGGGCTGAGCTGGAGCGCCTGGCGCTTCCGTTCGGCGACGAAGCCATCCCGTCCGACCTCGAGCTGCGGGTGGCGCAGGCCCAGCTCGTGGGCTGGCTCGAGGGCCTCTTCCACGGCATCCAGGCCACCCTCTTCGCGCAGCAGATGGCCGCTCGACAGCAGCTCGAGAACATGCGCGCCCAACTCAACCCGGCTCAGCCAGGTGCCCGACCGTCGCCGGCGGAGCGCCCCGGCACCTACCTGTAGGCCCGGGGGAGCGCCCGGGGGCCGACCTGCAGGCCCGGCGGAGCGTCCTCTCGGCTCGTCCCTGGCGGGATCGGACACCGACCGCCGGCGGAGCCTGCCCGCCCGTGGTACGTTCCGAATCACACCCGTGTAGTTCGTCCACAGCCGGGGGACGACAGCTGTGGACGGCCTGTGGAGGAGAGAGAGCCGTTGACTGATTCGTTCGCCCACCTGCACCTCCACACCGAGTTCTCGATGCTCGACGGTGCTGCCCGGGTGAGCGACGTGGTGGCCAAGGCCGCGGCCGACGGGCAGCCCGCGATCGGCATCACCGACCACGGGAACATGTACGGGGTGCTCGACTTCTACAAGGCATGCCAGGCCGCGGGCATCAAGCCGATCATCGGGTCCGAGCTGTACCAGGCCTACGAGCACCGCACCGAGCGGCCGAGCCGCCGCGGTCGCCAGGACGACACCGGCGGTGAGGCCGATGGTGGCCGCAAGGCCTACTACCACCTCACGGCGCTGGCCGAGAACGAGACCGGCTACAAGAACCTCATCCAGCTCTCCAGCCGGGCGTACCTCGAGGGCTACTACATGAAGCCCAAGGTCGACTGGGAGCTGCTGGAGGAGCACCACGAGGGCCTGATCGTCACCAGCGGGTGCCTGGGCGGGCAGGTCCTGCAAGCGTTGCTCCAAGGCAACGAGCAGGAGGCGCTGGCCAAGGCTGCCCGGTTGCAGGACATCTTCGGTCGCGACCACTTCTTCATCGAGCTGCAGGACCACGGCATGCCCGAGCAGCAGCGCACGAACCCGGAGCTGCTGGAGATCGCCCGCAAGCTGCAGGCGCCGCTGCTCGCCACCAACGACAGCCACTACACGCACCAGCACGACGCCGTGGCCCACGACGCGCTGCTGTGCGTGCAGACCGGCTCGCTCATGAGCGATCCCGACCGGTTCAAGTTCCACGGCGACCAGCACTTCCTGAAGACCGCCGGCGAGATGCGCCGGCTCTTCTCGGAGCTCCCCGAGGCCTGTGACAACACGTTGTGGATCGCCGAGCGTTGCGACGTGCGCATCGAGTTCGGCAAGCCCCAGCTACCGGACTTCCCGCTGCCCGAGGGCTTCGCCGATGACCGGGCGTACCTCGAGCACCTCACCTTCGCCGGTGCCCGGGAGCGCTGGGGCGACCCCCTGCCCGACCACGTCGTCGAGCGGCTCGCCTACGAGCTGGCGGTCATCGCGGACATGGGCTTCAGCTCGTACTTCCTCATCGTCTGGGACCTCATCCGCTTCGCGCGGGAGAGGGGCATCCGGGTCGGGCCCGGCCGGGGGAGCGCGGCCGGGTGCGCGGTGGCCTACTGCCTGCGCATCACGGACCTTGACCCGATCCGCTACGACCTGCTCTTCGAGCGCTTTCTGAACCCGTCGCGCATCTCGATGCCCGACATCGACATGGACTTCGACTCCCGTTACCGGGACGAGATGATCCGCTACGCGGCGGAGCGCTACGGGCGCGACCACGTCGCCCAGATCGTCACGTTCTCCACCATCAAGGCCCGGGCCGCGGTCCGTGACGCGGCACGGGTGCTCGGCTACCCGTACGCGGTGGGTGACAAGGTGGCCAAGGCGATGCCTCCCCTGGTGATGGGTCGTGACACCCCGCTGTACGCGTGCCTGGAGGAGCACCCGAAGTACGCCGACGGCTACAAGATGGCGGCCGAGCTGCGCGAGATGTACGCCACCGATCCCGACGCGAAGCGGGTGATCGACGTGGCCCGGGGTCTCGAAGGTCTGCGCCGCCAGGACGGCATCCACGCTGCGGCGGTGGTGATCACCAAGGAGCCGCTCACCGAGTACCTGCCGATCCAGCGTAAGCCTGAATCCGGTCAGGACCCCGAGCAGGCCCCGGTCGTCACCCAGTACGAGATGCACGGGGTCGAAGAGCTGGGCCTGCTGAAGATGGACTTCCTCGGCCTACGCAACCTCGACGTCATCACCGACACCGTCGAGATGATCAAGCGCACCCGGGGCGTCGACGTCGACATCGACCGGGTGCCCCTCGACGACGAGGCCACCTTCGAGCTGCTCAAGCGCGGGGAGTCGATCGGGGTGTTCCAGCTCGAGGGTGGGCCGATGCGGGCCCTCATGCGATCGCTCGCCCCGGACTGCTTCGAGGACGTGGCCGCGCTGGTGGCCCTGTACCGCCCGGGTCCGATGGCCGCCAACATGCACCTCGACTACGCGGACCGCAAGAACGGTCGCAAACCCATCGAGTACCTGCACCCCGACGCGGAAGAGATCCTGGCCGACACCTACGGCCTGATGATCTACCAGGAGTCGGTGATGCGGATCGCCCAGCGCTTCGCCGGCTACTCGCTGGCCGATGCCGACAACCTCCGCAAGGCGTGCGGCAAGAAGGTGCGGGAGCTGATCGCTGCCGAGCGGGAGAAGTTCATCGCCGGGTGTGTCGAGCAGGGCTACGGCGCAGAGCTGGGCAGGGAGTGGTTCGACATCATCGAACCCTTCGCCGACTACGCGTTCAACAAGTCGCACTCCTACGGCTACGGCTACGTCGCCTACCAGACCGCCTACCTCAAGGCGAACTACCCGGTCGAGTACTTCGCCTGCCTGCTCACCAGCGTCAAGACCAGCCTGGAGAAGGCAGCCGTCTACCTGAACGAGTGCCGGCTGATGAACATCCCGGTGCTGGTACCGGACATCAACGTGTCCGAGAGCGACTTCGTGGCGGTGATCGATCCGGAAACGGGCAAGGGGTCGATCCCGTTCGGGCTCTCCGCGGTGCGCAACGTCGGTGAAGGGCTGGTAGCGCTGATCATCGCCGAGCGCGAGGCCAACGGTCCGTTCGCCGACTTCTACGACTTCTGCGACCGGGTGGACTCCAGCGTGCTCAACAAGCGAGCGGTGGAATCGTTGATCAAGGCTGGTGCCTTCGATGCACTCGGCCATCCCCGGCAGGGACTGCTCGGGGTGTTCGAGCAGATCATCGAGCGCACCCTCGCTCGCCGCCGCAAGGAGGCCGAGGGGCAGTTCGAGCTCTTTGCCGCCCTCGACGATGCCCCCGCAGCGAGCTTCGACGACGCCCGCATCGAGATCCCCGACATCGAGTTCGACAAGCGCACCCGGCTGGCGTTCGAGAAGGAGATGCTGGGGCTCTACGTCAGCGACCACCCCCTGATGGGAGCGGAGGCGTCGCTGCGGCGGCGCACGGAGTGCACCCTCGCCGAGCTCGAAGACCTCGCCGACGGATCGGTTCGGGTCGTCGGCGGCCTGGTCACGGCGCTCCAGCGGAAGTGGACCAAGCGGGGCGATCTCATGGCCGTGTTCACCCTCGAGGATCTCCAGAGCTCCATCGAGTGCATGGTCTTCCCCAAGACCATGCAGCAGTACGGCCACGTGCTCGAAGAGGATGCGGTGGTCATCGTCAAGGGTCGGGTCGATGCCCGCGACGACCAGTCCAAGCTGGTGGCCTCCGAGATCGAGGCCTTCGAGCCGGTGATCGACGGAGCTCCTCCGGTGCGGATCCGGCTGTCGCCGAACACCATGAGCGAGCGGCTGCTGCACAACCTCAAGGGGCTGCTGAGCGAGCACCAGGGCTCCTCCCAGGTGTTCCTGCACCTCGGTGACCGCCAGGTCCTGCGCCTTCCCGACGAGTTCTGCGTCGACGCGTCGAACGGGCTGCTCGGGGAGCTGCGGGTGCTGCTCGGCCCTGATGCCCTCCTGGTCTGAGAGGCCGACCGAGTTGCACCTGGCGGCGGAGACCGCTGGACTATAGAGCCGTGGCAATCCAAGCGACGACCAAGGACTGCACGGCGCTGAGTGACTCCGAGCTGTCCGAGATGGCCGACTTGTGCGCCGAGGGGCCGAGCCGGTTCGAGGTGGGGCTGCTGTCCAAGCAGGCGGAGGCCTGGGTGCTCGTCACGCTGGTGCGTGACGGCAACCCGCTCAAGGGGTTCGCCTTCGCCACCCTCGAGCGCATCGGGGGGACACCGGCGGTGCTCGTCGGCCTCGCGTCGATCAAGCGCACGGCCAAGCGCGACGCGGTCCTGCGGGCCATGATGATGGACCTGTACCGGCGGGCCGTGCTCGCCTTCCCCGACGAGGACGTGCTCGTGGGCACCCGGTTCACGAACCCCGGTGGGTTCGAGGCGTTCAAGAGCCTCACCGACGTGATCCCCCGTCCCGACCACAAGGCCACGGGTGAAGAGCGGGCCTGGGGGCGTCGGCTCGCCAAGCGGTTCGGCATCGAGAACGGCAGCTACAACGATCGGGACTTCACCACCATCGGCGACAACACCTTCCCGCTGGTCCTCGACCACGAGAGCCTGAAGCCCGAGGCCGTCGATCCGTCGGTGGAGGCCCTCTTCGGCCAGCTCGACACCAAGCGGGGCGACTCGCTGATCGCCTTCGGCTGGGCGATGGCCGAGTTCCTGGCCAAGCTCGCCTGAGATCCCGGGGCCCCGCCCCGGTCGCAGCCGTGGAACTGTACGAGGTGATCCGCCGCCGGCGGATGGTGCGCGCCTTCGACCCCCGGCCGGTGCCGGGAGCGGTACTGGAACGGATCCTCCTCGCCGGGCTGCGAGCGCCCTCGGCGGGCAACACCCAGGGGTGGGAGCTGCTCCTCCTTGAGGGGCCGGAACAGACCGACCGGTACTGGGACGTCTGCCTGCCACCGCCGCGGCGGGAGGCCTTCCCCTGGCCAGGCCTGCTGCACGCCCCGGTGCTGGTGATCCCCCTGGCGGACCCGGCCGCCTACCTCCGGCGCTACGCCGAGCCGGACAAGGCCCGCAGCCGTCTCGGCGAGTCGGCCGACCGCTGGCCGGTGCCGTACTGGCTCGTCGACACCTCGTTCCTGGCGATGTCGATCCTGCTGGCTGCGGTCGACGAAGGGCTGGGCGGGCTGTTCTTCGGCCTCTTCGAGCGGGAGGGAGCGGTCATGCGGGAGTTCGGGGTGCCCGCCGACCTGCGCCCGATCGGCACCATCGCCCTCGGCTTCCCGGCCCCCCACGGGCCGAGCCGGTCGCTCCAGCGCGGCCGCCGGCCCCTCGGTGAGGTGGTCCACCGCGGCGGCTGGTGAGCAATCCCGGTCAGGCGAGCTGGGCGGCCAAGGCCTCGGGGGTCGTGGCCGGAGCCAGGCAGGTGTAGTGGCGGCACACGTAGGCCCGACCGGTCCCGTCGTGGCTGGTGCGGCCCTCCCACAAGGGCGAGTCGTACGGTTCTCCCCAAGCCAGCACCGCGTTCGGCAGGAACCGCGAGCGCACCGTGCTGAGGAGATCGGGCCGGTCACCCACCACGGCGATCTCGGTGGGCCCGGTGGCGAGGAAGTCGACCGCGGCCAGCAGATGGCCGAACGCGGTCGGGTGGCGGGCCACGAGATCCCCCAGCAGGCGCAGGATCGACTCTGCCCGCTCCTGGTACCGGACCTCGCCGGTGAGGGCCGCCAGGCGGGCCAGCCCGTTCGCCGCCAGGCTGTTGGCGCTCGGGGTGGCGTTGTCCATGAGGTCCTTGGGGCGGGTCACGAGCGGCTCGGCGTCGTCGCCAGTGGTGAACACCCCACCGCGTTCGCGGTCCCAGAATTGCTCCAGCAACCCGTCGGCCACCGCCCGGGCCTCGTCGATCCACCGTGCACGACCCGTCGCCTCCGCCAAGCGGACGAACGCGTCCAGCAGGGCGCCGTAGTCCGCCGCCACCGCGAGATGGCGGGCACCTCCCTCTGCCTGCCATGAGCGCATCCATCGACCGCCGTCACCGCGAAGGTGCTCGAGGAGGAACTCGGCGTTCGCCTCCGCCGCCGACAGCCACGAGGCGTTCCCGGTCGCTGCTGCGGCCTCGGCCAACGTCGCCAGCATGAGCCCGTTCCACTCGGTGAGCACCTTGTCGTCGAGACCGGGTCGCACCCGGGAGCAGCGGGCCTCGAAGAGTCGCTGGCGGGCCGCCTCGATGGCCTCGGGCCGGATCAGGTCGCCCCGCACGGGGCGCCACAGGATGTTCGTGCCCTCCCAGTTGCCCTGGGGTGTCACCCCCCACCACGCGATCGCCGCATCGGCGTCGTCGCCGAGCACCGACCGGATCTGTGCCTCGGTCCAGACGTAGAACCTGCCTTCCACGCCTTCGGAGTCAGCATCCTCCGCCGAGGCGAAGCCGCCGTCCGGCTGGCGCAGGTCGCGCAGGACGTAGCCGATCGTCTCCTCGACGACCTGGCGGTAGCGGGGCTCACCGGTGAGCTGCCAGGCGTGGAGATACACCCGAGCCAGCAGCGCCTGGTCGTAGAGCATCTTCTCGAAGTGCGGGACCAGCCAGGTGGCGTCGGTCGAGTACCGGGCGAATCCGCCGCCGAGGTGGTCGTAGATGCCGCCGGAGGCCATGGCATCCAGCGAGGTGGTGACCATCTCGAGTGTTGCCGGCGACCGGTCGTGCACGTGAAGCCGCAGTAACAGCTCGAGGCTCATGCTCTGCGGGAACTTGGGGGCACGACCGAAGCCGCCCCACTCGGGATCGAACTGGCGTCGCAGCTGGGCACCGGCCGCCTGGAGGGCCTCGGGACCCGGCAGGGCCTCGCCGGGTTGCAGGCGGCTGGTCCGGCTGATGGCCTCGGTGAGCTCGTCGGCTTGGCCCACGACGTCGTCGCGCCGCTCCCGCCACACCTGCGCGATGCGGGCCAGCAGGTCGGTGAAGGCGATCATGCCCCCGCGGGCCGTGCGCGGAAAGTAGGTGCCGCCGAAGAAGGGTCGACCGTCGGGGGTGAGGAAAACCGTCATCGGCCAGCCGCCGTGGCCGGTCATGGCCTGCACCGCCTCCATGTAGATCGCGTCGACGTCCGGCCGTTCTTCGCGGTCGACCTTGACGTTGACGAACAGCTCGTTCATGACCGCAGCGGTGTCGGGATCCTCGAAGGATTCGTGCGCCATGACGTGGCACCAGTGGCACGACGAGTAGCCGACCGAGAGCAGGACGGGGACGTCGCGCTGCCGCGCCTCGGCGAAGGCCTCCTCGCCCCAGGGATACCAGTCGACCGGGTTGTCGGCGTGCTGGCGAAGGTACGGGCTCGTCTCCCGAGCGAGGCGGTTGGCCATGGTTTGCTCCTACGTCAAGCGGCGGCCGCGAGCAAGTTCGTCGGGCTGGTCGCGTTCGTGGGTTGGGCGTCTGCGAGCAGGGAGCGGTAGACGACGTCGGAGAGGTGTCGTTTCAGGGCTCGTCGTGCTCGGGTCCTGGTGTTGCGGTTGGCGGTGCGCCGCTCGAGGTAGGCGCGGGCGTTGTCGTGGCAGCGCATCTGGGTGATGGCGATGCGGTGGATGGCGGCGTTGATCTGTCGGTTGCCGGTGCGTGAGAGGCGGTGGCGTTCACGGTTGCCCGACCACACGGGCAACGGTGCGGTGCCCCTGTGTCGGGCGTAGGCGTCTTTGGACCGGAAGCGGCGGACGTCAGCGGTCTCGGCGACGATCTTGGCTGCGGTGAGGGCTCCGACTCCGACGAGGGTGAGCAACGTGGGTGCCAGGTCGCTCACCAAGACGGTGATCTCGCGTTCGAGGCCTCGTTCGCGCACCGTGAGGTCGCGGACGTGGGTCACGATCTCGCCCGCGATGCGAGCAACGGGACCGTCGAGGGCCGTGAGACGCGCGACGATGGCGTCGAGGTTCTTGATGGTGGTCAGCGACCGCGCCGGGGGATCCCAGGCGGGGTCGAGCTCGTGGAGAAGCCAGCGCAGACGGTTGATGCCGCGTGTCCGCTCGGCGACCAGGTCCTCGCGGTGGTCCACGAGCAGTCGCAGCTCGCGGGCGGGACCGTCGAGCTGGGCGGCGGGCAGATCCGGATGGCGCAGCGCGGCGCGGGCCACCGCGAGCGCGTCGATGGGATCGGACTTGCCGTACGTGCGCGCTGCGTCCCGGGCGTGGGCCATCAGCTTCGGAGGGACCCGCACGATCCGCTCACCCGCCGCGAGCAGATCGGCTTCGAGCCGTCGGGACAGGTGCCGGCAGTCCTCCACCGCCCAGGTCCGCTCGTCACCGAACCGCTCGGCCCGACACAGCATCTCCACGTGGTCATCACTCGTGGTCGCCGTCGTGGTCTTCTCGCCGAGCTGGCGGCCAGCGTCGTCGACAGCCACAACGGTGTGGGTGCGCTTGTGCGCATCGATCCCGAGGGTCACCATGATCACGTCACCTTTCACGTCGAGTGGAAGCGACGGGACCGGTCGGTGGGCACACCTCAGTCGGGGCGATGCCACGCTCCCATCAAGCCACGCCGGCCGGTTCCGCGCGTCCGGGGGCCGGCAGAAACCATGCTGCCCACAACAAGGAGCACCCACGCTACGAGTCAAGCCCCCGGACCACGACCAGAGTGACACTGATGGGCACGCTACCGTGGTTAGCCTGGCCCGGTGGAGATCAGGCTGGACGGCAGGACCGCGCTCGTGACCGGCGCGTCCAAGGGCATCGGGCGGGCGATCGCCGCGGAGCTGGCGGCTTCGGGGGCCAACGTGATGCTGTCATCCCGGAAGCAGGATGCGCTGGAGCAGGCTGCGTCGCAGATGGCGGGCAACGTCGCGGTCCACGCCGCCCACGCGGGAGATCCCGGGCAGGCCGAGGCCTGTGTGGCCGCGACCATCGAGCGTTTCGGCGGCCTCGACATCCTCGTCAACAACGCGGCCACCAATCCGTACTTCGGCCCCACGCTCGGCATCGACCTGGCCCGGTTCGACAAGACGGTCGAGGTCAACTGGCGCGGTCCCCTGGTGTGGACCCAGCACGCCTGGCGGGCCGCGATGTCCGAGACCGGCGGGGTGGTGCTCAACATCGCCTCTATCGGCGGGCTGAGCGTCGAGCACTCGATCGGGATCTACAACGGCACCAAGGCCGCTCTCCTGCACCTGACCCGCAACCTCGCCTCGGAGCTGGCCCCGGTGGTCCGGGTCAACGCCATCGCCCCGGGGCTGGTCAAGACCGACATGGCCCGCGCGCTCTGGGAGCGCAACGAGGACGCGATCGCCCGGCACGTGCCGATGCGCCGCCTCGGGGAGCCCGACGACATCGCGCGGGCCGCGGTGTTCCTCTGCTCCGACGCCGCCAGCTGGATCACCGGAGCGACGCTCGTCGTCGACGGAGGCATGCTCCTGCGGGCCTGAGGAGCTGGCCCGCCGATCAGCCGGTGACCGACCGACCCGGCTCAGCGGCGCGGCTCGGTGACCATGATCCGGCCCAGCACCGAGGTCACCTCACCGGCGGGGATGGGACGGGACAGGTGATAGCCCTGGGCCAGGTCACAGCCGAGGACCTGCAGCCGCTCGAGCTGGGCGGCGGTTTCCACCCCCTCGGCCACCGCTTCCAGGCCCAGCGTGTGGGCCAGACGGATGATGGCGGCCACGATCGCTTCGTCGCCACCCTCGGTGCCGAGGCCTGCCACGAACGAGCGGTCGACCTTCAGGACGTCGACCGGGAAGGTGCGCAGGTAGCTCAACGAGGAGTACCCGGTGCCGAAGTCGTCGACGGCGAGGCGAACCCGCAGGGTCTTCAGTCGGGCCAGCGTCTGGTGGGAGAACTCGACGTCGTCCATGAGCACGCTCTCGGTGATCTCCAGCACGATCCGCTCGGGCTGCACACCGGTGCGGGCCATGATCCCCGCAAGTTGGTCCGGCAAGCCGGGGTCGCCGAGCTGCCGGCCGGACAGGTTCACCGAGATGTTGACCGGTTGCAGGTCGGGGAACGCGTGCTCCCAGCGGGCGAGCTCCTCGCAGGCTGCCTCCAGCACACGGGCGCCGATCGGGATGATCAGCCCGGTCTCCTCCGCGATGGGGATGAACTCCGCAGGCAGCAGCAGACCGCGATCGGGGTGGTTCCAACGGACCAGCGCCTCCAGCTCCCGGACCCGGCCTGAAGCCAGGTCCACGATCGGCTGGAAATGCACCTCCAGCTCGTCGCGCTCGAGCGCTCGCCGCAGCGCGGTCTCCGTGTCGAGCCGCCGGAGGTTGCGCGATCGGAGCGTCTCGTCGAACACCGCGATCTGGGCCCGGCCCCGGTCCTTGGCCCGGTACATCGCGGCGTCGGCCTCCCGCAGGAGCGTCTCGGAGGTGGTCTCACCGTCACCGTCGACCCGGAAGTAGGAGATGCCGATGCTCGCCCCGACGAAGATCTCCGTGCCGCCGATCTCGAACACCCCCTCGAGGGCCTTCAGGATCCGTTGAGCGACCACCAGCGCCTGGGTCTCGTTGCGCAGCTCCTCGCAGAGCACGACGAACTCGTCCCCTCCGAAGCGGGCCACGGTGTCGTCGGGTCGCAGGGCGGCGGTCAGGCGCTGGGCGATGGCCGCGAGCAGCTGGTCGCCGAGCGAATGGCCGTGGCTGTCGTTGATGACCTTGAAATGATCGAGGTCGAGGAACAGCACCGCCGCCAGCGTGTGGTGCCGGCGGGCCCGGGCCAGAGCCATGGTGAGCCGGTCGAGCAGCAGGGTGCGGTTGGGCAAACCGGTGAGCGGGTCGTGGGTGGCCGCGTGCTCGAGCCGGGCCTCGAACGCTTTGCGTTCGCTGATGTCTCGCAGCACGGCGCTGAAGTACTCGATGCGTCCTTCAGGGTCCCGGTGCGCCAGAAGCTGGGCCAGCACGGGAATCGTCTCGTCGGTGCCGGGCCGGGCGATCTCAAGCTCACCGCTCCAGGATCCCCGCTCGATGAGCGCAGGGATCAGCTCGTGGTCGACGCGGTGGCGTTCCCACGGCGGGAAGAACGACCGCAGGTCGACCTCGGGGAGTGGCTGGTCGGGATCGAGGCCCAGATGGCGGCGGGCGGTCGCGTTGAGCAGGAGCAAGCGGCCGTCCGGGTCGGTGATGCCGACGTGGTCCTCGGTGGCTTCGAACAGCTGGATGAGCCGCTGCGCGTCCTGCTCGGCCTCGATCCGCTCGGTGACGTCGCGGACGTTGGCCACGATGCCGCCCACCGCCGCGTTGTCGGTCATGTTCGTGACGGTCGCCTCGGCCCACCGCCACCGCCCCTCACCGCTGAGCACCCGGAAGGTGCTCTGGCGGCTGGCGCCGGGCATGCTGACGACCTCCCCGAGCTCGCCCGCCAGGCGGGGGAGGTCATCGGGATGAACCCACTCGACGCTGTCGTGACCCAGGACCTCGTCGACGGCCCGGCCGAAGAGCTGGCGCTCACCACCCACATACTCGATCGTGCCGTCCGACGCGAGGACCACGATGGAGTCGGCGGCGTTCTGCACCAGCGCCCGGAACCGCTCTTCGCTGCGGCGAACCCGTAGCTCGGCCTCCTGGCGGTGCGTGACCTCGCGCAGGCAGAGCGCGAAGCCACCGACCATCTCGTGGTCGCGCAGGTCGGCACCGACGACGTCGACCCAGATCCACGACCCGTCGCGGCGCCGGGCCCGCACGACGGTCGGCTCCGGCGGGGGCGTCCCCGCGAGTGCGGCGAGGAGGTTGCGGGCGGCGAGCTCGTGGTCGTCGGGGTGCACGAAGTCCAACACGTTGACGCCCGTGACCTCGTCGGGCTCGTATCCCATGGTCGTCGTGGTCCCCGGGTTCGCCCACTGGATCGTCAGGTCACCGCCGACGATGAGGAACAGGTCGTAGCTCTGCTCGAGCATGGTGCGGAAGCGGCGTTCACTGGCCGCCAGCGTGGCCGCAGCGCGGACGTTCTCGGAGACGTCGCGGTAGTTCCACACCACCCCGCCGAGCGCCGGGTGGTCGACGGCGTTGACGCCGACGGCTTCGACCCACCGCCACGAACCGTCCGCGTGTCGGAGCCGCACGGTGACCGCAACCCGGGCATCGGGTCCCGCCATCACCCCCCTCCAGGCGGCGCGGGACTGCTCGAGATCCTCGGGGTGCACCAGCGTCGGGAGCTGCTCCAGGAACTCCTCGGGGGTGTAGCCGAGGCTCTCGGCGACCGAGGGAGTCACGTAGGTCGGCTGGCCCTCCGCGCTGATCACCGTGAGCAGGTGCCCCGGCAGGTGACCGAGCAGCTCCAGGAGCTCCAGCGCACCGTCCATCGGGCCTGCCCGCCGCGCCTCCACAGGCAGCACAGGCTAGTTCGCGCCCGGTCCCGAACCGGCGGGGAGTCGGGACCGGATGACCTTGCCGAGCGAGGAGCGGGGGAGCGACGGGACCAGTTCGAGCTCCCGTGGCGCGGCGTAGGCCGGCAGGTGCTCTTTCACCGCGGCCCGCAGCTCCTCGAGCCGGGGCGGCCGGGACAGATCGGTGGGTACCACGATCGCCACCACCCGCTGGCCCCACTCGGGGTCGGGCCGGCCCAGGACCGCCACCTCGCTCACGCCGGGGTGCTCGCCCAGCACCCGCTCGACCTCGGCCGGCCACACGTTCTCACCGCCGGAGATGATGAGGTCGCCGCGCCTGCCGTGTACCACGAGCCGTCCGTCGTCATCCCATGCGCCGGCGTCGTCGGTGGGGAACCAGCCGTCGGGAGTGCGGGGATCGTGACCGTCCCGGTAGGCCCGCAGCAACATCGGCCCGCGCAGCTGGATCTCGCCGTCGACGATGCGGATCTCGACGCCTGCCAGCGGCCGCCCGTCGTAGGCCACCGCGGAGCCGGTCTCGGTCATGCCGTAGCTGACCACCGCGTTCGGGGGCAGGGCGGCCGGCGGTGCCGCGCCGCCGACCACGATGCGGCGGAAGGCGGACGGGTCGATCCGGCCGAGTGCGGTGGGGACGAGCGTGGTCAACGTGGCTCCCCGCTCGCGGGCCGCGGCCATGACCTCCATCGCGTCGAAGGTGTGGAGCACCTCGCAGGGAACGGAAGCCCAGCGGGCCCGGAGCACCACCGAGAGCCCGGCCACGTGGGCCAGCGGCAGACAGCACAGCCAGCGATCGCGCTCACGGTCCACTCCCAGGGCCTCCGTGGTTGCCCGGGCGGAGGCTTCGACCGAGTGGTGGGTGTGAACCACCCCTTTCGGGTCGCCGGTGCTCCCGCTGGTCACCATCACCAGCGCGTCGCCGGGCTCCACCGGCAGGGGATCGGGCAAGGCCTGCACGGCGCCCGAGCCGTCGATGAAGCGGTGTGGGCGCATGGCGGCGAGCAGCCGCTCGACCGCGGGAGGGGGCAGCCTCGGATCGACGGGCATGACCGCGTCACCGCGATCCCAGCAGTCGAAGAGCAGGTCGACGCCGGATCGGCCGGCGAGGACGGCGGCGACCAGCTCAGGCACGGCGAGGAGGATAGCGAGCGCAACTGGCCCGGCCCGTCGGTGGCGGTCAAGCTGGCGGCGTGAACATCTGGGTGGCGGGGGCGCGCCCGCGGACACTACCGGCGGCCGTCGTGCCGGTGCTGGTGGGCACCGCGACCGCCGCCCAGGGAGACCTCGGTGCAGGCCGGGGCATCGTCGCCTGGCGCTTCGTCGCGGCCATGGTGGTCGCGGTCGCCATCCAGGTCGGCACCAACTATGCCAACGACTACGCCGACGGGGTGCGGGGCACGGACAGCCCCGATCGGGTCGGGCCGGTGCGCCTCGTCGGTTCGGGTCTCGCCGCTCCGACGGCGGTGAAGCGGGCGGCGCTCCTCGCGTTCGCGGTGGCGGCTGTCGCCGGCTCGGCCCTCGCTATCGCCGTCACCCCGTGGCTGATCCTGGTGGGGGCCCTGTCGTTCGCGGCCGGTTGGCTCTACACGGGTGGGCCGCGCCCCTACGGCTACGCCGGGTTTGGGGAGCTGTTCGTGTTCGTGTTCTTCGGGGTGGTGGCCACCGTCGGATCCGCCTTCGTCCAGTCGGAGACGCTCACCTGGTTGGCATTCGGCGCGTCGGTACCGGTCGGGCTGTTCGCCACCGCGCTGCTGGTGGTCAACAATCTGCGGGACATCCCCACCGACGCCGCGGCCGGCAAGCGCACCCTGGCGGTGCGGCTGGGTGAGCCGGCCACCCGGGTGCTCTACGCGGTACTGATGTTCCTGCCGTTCGCCACGGTGCCGTTCGTGGCCGGGCTGGGCGGGCGCCTGCTCGGCGCGGTGGCGCTGGTGGCGGTGCTGCTGGTGCCGAAACCGGTGCTGGCTGTGCTCGAAGGGGCCCGTGGCTCGGCGCTCATCCCGGTGCTCGGGGTCACCGGTCGAGTCCAGCTGGTGTTCGGGGTGCTGTTCGCCGCCGGTCTCTGGCTCAGTGCCTGACGGGCGTCTGCGCCAGCCAGTCCCGCACCAGCGTCGTGAAGGCGTCGGGTCGTTCGAGGTGGGCGGCGTGGCCCGCGCCCTCGATGATCGCCACCGAGGCCCGCTTCCCGATCAGCTCGCCCGCCCGCTCCGCCTGGGAGCGGAACTTCTGGTCGCGGGATCCGGCCACCAGCAGGACCGGCATCGACAGCTCGGGCAGCCGGTGCCAGAGGGGTGGCTGCGTCCCGGTGCCGGCGAGTCGGAGACTGGCGGCCAGACCTTCGACGGTGTTGCGGAGTCGCTCCCGGCGGTGCGCGGCGCGCTCGTCGAGCCCGGCGAAGAGGGGCTGCGAGAGCCACTCATCCAGGAAGGCTGCCAGCCCGATCGTCTCCAGGCGTGTCGCCAGCCGGTCGTCGGCCTCCCGCCGGGCCGCCCGCTCGTCCGCTCGCTCGATGCCCGGCGACGCCCCGATCAGCACCAGCCGCTCGACCAGCTCGGGCTGCTCGACGGCCAGGTGCAGCGCGAGCCTCCCTCCCATCGAGTAGCCGAGGTAGGTGGCTCGTCCACCGACCCGGCCGAGCAGCCGGGCGGCTCGGACGACACCGGCCTGCACCTGCGACGACCCGCCGTGGCCTGGCGCGTCGACCAGCACGACCTCGTGGTCCCGGGCCAGGTCGTCGTCGATCGGTGACCAGCAGCGCCCGGTCTGGGTGAAGCCGTGGACCAGCACCAGGCGTGGCCCTCCCTGCCCCCTCACCTCGGTGTGCAGCACGGGCGCCATGGGGGGAGACCGTAGGCTGTCGTCGTGGCAGCCGTCGCGGCCAGCTTCTGTGCAACGCTCGTCGATGAGCTGGTCCGCTGCGGGGTGACGCACGCGGTGGTGTGCCCCGGGTCGCGCTCCACCCCTCTGGCGCTTGCCTTGGCCCGGGACGGGCGCGTGCGGGTGGAGGTGCACCACGACGAGCGGGCGGCGGCCTTCATCGCCCTCGGCGTCGGAGCCGCGACCGGGTGCCCGGCGGTGGTCCTCACCACCAGCGGGACCGCGGCCGTCGAGCTGCATCCCGCAGTGGTCGAGGCCAGCCACAACCGGGTGCCCCTGATCGCCTGCACGGCGGATCGGCCTCCGGAGCTGCACGGCGTCGGCGCCCCGCAGACGATCGAGCAGGCCGGGCTGTTCGGTGGGGTGGTGAGGTGGGCTGCCGACCCCGGTCCCCCTGATGTGGCGACCGTGGACACCTGGCGCTCGCTCGCCTCCCGGGCGTTCGTGGAGGCCACCGGTTCGCCCCCCGGTCCCGTGCATCTGAACCTGGCGTTCCGGGAGCCGCTTCTCGGGGATCCCGGCGAGCTTCCCGCCGGTCGGGACGCGGGGCTGCCCTGGCACGAGGGCCTGATCAGCGAGCGCCATCTCGATCACGCCTCCCTCCGGCGGCTGGCGGAGCACTGCCGGGGCCTGCGCGGGGTGCTCGTGGCCGGAGCGGGCATCAGCCGCCCAGAAGCGGTGCTCGTGCTCGCGCACACCTTGGGATGGCCGGTGCTGGCCGACCCGCGCAGCGGGTGTCGCATCCCCGATCGGGCGGTGGTCGCTCACTTCGACGCCCTGCTGCGAGACGGCGACCAGCTCCAGCCGCAGGTGGTCCTGCGGCTCGGGATGCCGCCCGCGTCCAAGGCCCTCGCCTCGTGGCTGGCCCGCAGCGATGCCCTCCAGGTGGTGATCGACGCGCACGGCGGGTGGTTCGATCCGGATCACGACGCGGGCATGGTCGCCGCTGCCGATCCTGCCTGGGTGTGCCTCGAGCTGGCCGCACAGCTCGACGGGGCGGCGGTCGACCGGGAGTGGCTGCGACTCTGGCAGGACCTCGACCAGTGCGCCGCCGAGGCGATCGAGGCGTCGCTCGGCGACGGGCTGTCGGAGCCCGCGATCGCCCGGGATGTGGCCGCGGTGTTGCCAGAGGGGGCCACGCTGGTGGTGTCGTCGTCGATGCCGGTGCGCGACGTCGAGTGGTACGCCGCGCCCCGGGACGGGTTGCGGGTCCTCGCCAACCGGGGTGCGAACGGGATCGACGGGGTGGTCTCCACCGCGGTGGGTGTGGCCCTGGCGTCTGGGCCCACCGCCGCGCTGGTGGGCGACCTCGCCTTCCTGCACGACGCCAATGCGTTGCTCGGGCTGGCCACTCGTCGGGTCGATCTGGTGGTGATCGTGGTGCACAACGACGGCGGGGGGATCTTCTCTTTCCTCCCCCAGGCCCGCTCCCTACCCGAGCCCGTCTTCGAGCGATTGTTCGGCACCCCGCACGGGGCGGATCCCTGCCTGCTGGCGGCCGTCCACGGTGTCCCCGCGGTGCAGGTGGAGGATCGCGCCGGGTTGCGCGACGCGGTCCGGGCCCGATTGGCTGCCGGCGGCCCGCACGTGGTGGTGGCCGGGACCAACCGCGCGGCCAACGTGGCCGTCCACGACGGCCTGCACGCCGCGATCAGGGCCGCACGATCGCGCTGAGCAGCGCTTGGAGCTTGGCCCGGGTCTCCGCCAGCTCCAGCTCCGGGTCCGAATCCTCGACCACCCCGACCCCGGCGAACAGCCGGGCCCGGGTGCCCTCGAGCTCGGCGCTGCGGATGCCCACCGCCCAGGCCCCGTTGCCGGCCGCGTCCACCCAGCCGACGGGTCCCGCGAACCGGCCCCGGTCGAGCCCTTCGAACCGCCGGATGGCCTCCAGGGCCCGGTCGCGGGGCACGCCGCCCACCGCGGGGGTGGGATGGAGGGCCACCATGAGCTCGATCACCGACGCCGGGGGTGAGGAGAGGCGGCCCTCGACCCGGGTGGCCAGGTGCTGCACGTTGGCCATGGCCACCACCCGGGGCTCGGCCTCCTCGTCGAGGTACGAGCACCACGGCAGCAGGGTGTCGTGGACCATGTCGATGGTGTAGCGGTGCTCGGCCCGGTCTTTGGCCGAGGCCAGCAGCCCAGCCGCGAGCCGCGCATCGGTGGAGGGGTCGGCGCTGCGGGGAGCGGTGCCGGCCATCGGGTGTGAGCGGACCAGGTCCCCGGTCCGGGCGACGAGCAGCTCGGGACTGGCGCCCACGAACCCGTCGACGGCGAACAGCATGCATGACGGGTACGCGGCTCGCAGGCGATGGAGGACCGCTCGCCGGGAGAGCGCGCGGTCTGCCTCCACGGTGACCGCGCGGGCGAGCACCACCTTGCGGGCGTCGCCGGAGCGGATCTCCTCGCGGACCGCAGTGACCGCCCGGCACCACTCTTCGGTGTCCCGCTCGCTTCGGATCGTGAACCGTGACGGCTCGCCTTCGGGATGCTCGGCCAGGGTCGGCGCGGCGGGCGGGCGACCGTCCGCGCTGACCGCGGTGATCCAGCGGGTCCCGTCGGAGGCCCGCCCGACGATCGTTCGGGGCACGACGAGCACCCCATCCCGTTCGGGGGCGAAGGGCAGCGCGCCGAGGGCCACCGGGCCGGTACCTGGCCGGCGGACGTCGTCGTCGCACTCGATGGTGTCGAGTACCTCGTGCACCGCCTGGGCAGCTCGGGCCGGGTCGTGCCGGGGGATCCGAATCTCGGCGGCCGTGCCCCGACCCGCCAGCCCTTCCTCCTGCCGCAGGAACAGCCAGCCATCCTCGCCCGCCACGTCGAGCAGGTCGACGTCGGCATCGAGGCGGCGGGTGACCGCCACCAGCCGGTCGCTCACGCCGCCCACTCGGCCTTGGTGCGGGTGGCGGTGATGAGCTGGGCGATCCCGGCTGACAGCAGCTCCCGCCGGACGTTCGTGAAGCCCGCCCGGGCGAGCGAGCCCAGCAGGTCCGCGGTCGGCGGGAGGTAGGCCACGGACTCGGGCAGGTAGCGGTAGGCGTCGGCATCCGAGAGCAGCCCGCCGATCCGGGGGACGACCCTGCCGAAGTAGATCCGGTGACCGGCACGCAGGAGCGGATTCGGTGGCTCCGCCACCTCGAGCAGCGCGATCCGCCCGCCGGGCCGCACCACCCGGGCCAGCTCGGTGAAGAAAGCCCCGATGTCGACCAGGTTGCGCAGCGCGAACCCGCAGGTGACCCCGTCGGCCACCCGGTCAGGCAGGGGGAGGCGGAGGGCGTCTCCCTGGATCAGCGGCGCGTCGGTGCGGGCGGCGGTCAGCATCCCCATCGACAGGTCGACGCCCACCGGTCGCAGCCCGCTGCGCTGCAGCTCCCGGCACAGGTCGCCGGTGCCGCAGGCCAGGTCGACGACCAGCGACCTGGGGCGTAGGCCCAACCGTCGGACGGTGCGCCGCCGCCACCCCACGTCCATCCGGAAGGTCATGAGGCGGTTGACCAGGTCGTAGCGGGGAGCGATGGCGTCGAACATCGAGCGCACGGCGCGCACCTTCTCCTCACCTACCGGCAGCCGGGCCCGGGTCGTCATGGGAGCGAGCCTACGGCTGGTCAGAAGTCGCCGGCGACGTCGGCAGGCCGGCGGGGGAAGAAGACCTCCATGAGCTCACGGTGCCGGCCGAGCAACACGTCGTCCACCCGCTCCGCCAGGGCCGTGGCGCCCCAACGCCCGAGCACCAGCGCCGGGAACCAGTCGGGCGCCACCCCCCCCCCCTGCACGGCGGCGGGGTCCTCCACCCCCGGCGCCCGGTCGACGCCGACCACCTCGCCCCGCTCGAAGGCGATCCGCACCC